>DIYR01000239.1 GCA_002429085.1 Flavobacteriales bacterium UBA6049 | reverse complement strand
CAGGATAGCGGATTTTATCTTGCCAACCACCAAGAACTTATTAATACGCTAGAAAAACGAGAAAAAGAAGGACTTCCCACTTTACTAATGGGCGTAACCTATGCATTACTCGATTTATTGGAGATCCAATCTTTTAAGCTAAATCATACCATCATAATGGAAACTGGCGGTATGAAAGGAAGACGTAAAGAAATGATCAAAGCCCAGCTTCATGAACAACTTATGAAAGGATTTGGAGTAGACGCTATTCATAGTGAATATGGAATGACCGAACTATTCTCACAAGCATACAGCAAGGGGAATAATCTTTTTTCTTGCCCACCCTGGATGAAGGTATTAATGCGGGACACAACAGATCCGTTTAGCTGGGTACAAAATGAGACAACAGGGGGTATCAACGTGGTTGATTTAGCAAATGTATACTCCTGTTCGTTTATTGCTACAGATGATTTAGGCAAGTATTACCCCAATGGAGAATTTGAAGTGCTCGGTAGGTATGATCATTCTGGTGTACGAGGGTGTAATTTGTTAATTCAATAAAAAACCCTCTCAAGTAAAACTTAAGAGGGCCTCTCCTACCTGTTCTAGTTCTTCAGCAAAGCATCCAAACTAAAACGTCATTAATTTTATTTTGCTAGCTCTTCAAGCTACCAGAGATACATGAAGAACACGTATTCTTCTAAATTGTTTCAACTACATTATCAATAAAGACAAAAGGAGTTATAACATACCTCTCTTAGCGGTTCACTCTCAATAAAAAGTAGTTTTTCTTACCTCTTTGCAATAAGATGAATTCTTCATTTATCAAATGATTTTCAGCAAACACAAAACCATCCTGAACTTTTGTTTTATTGACAGAAATTGCGTTTTCTTTTAACGATCTTCTTGCATCTGCATTAGATTTCAAAAAACTGGAATGCTTCACCAACAAATCAACAATACCCCCTGATTCACTCACTACATCAAACGAAACCTCAGCCTGAGGCACTGCCTCAAACACCTGTAAAAAAGTATCCTTATCTAAAGAGCGGAGCTCTTCTTCTGATGATTTACCGAACAAAATACTTGACGCTGCTTTTGCCATTTGCAATGCTTCTTCAGAATGCACTCTTACCGTCAATTCTTCAGCTAGAGCATGTTGTAAAGCTCTTTGATGTGGAGCCTCATTATGTGCCGCTTCAATTGCTTCAATTTCCTCTTGCGATTTCTCACTAAAAATTCTGATGTATTTGATGACATCATCGTCAGCAGCATTCAACCAATATTGATAAAACTTGTATGGAGATGTACGCTTTGGGTCAAGCCATACGTTTCCACCTTCAGATTTACCAAATTTTGTTCCATCTGCCTTTGTGATCAGAGGAGTAGTAATTGCCCAAGCTTCACCTTGCCCCTTTCTACGAATTAGCTCAGTTCCAGTAACGATATTACCCCACTGATCTGAACCACCAAGTTGCACTTTTGCACCTTTATTCTTCCACAACCAGTAAAAGTCATACCCCTGAACTAGTTGATACGTGAACTCTGTAAAACTCAATCCTGTTTCTAAACGCTTTTTAACAGAATCTTTTGCCATCATGTAATTTACTGTGATGTGTTTCCCTACATCTCTGATAAATTCTAAAAAGCTAAACGACTTGAACCAGTCATAATTATTCACTAGTTCAGCGGCATTTTCACCTTCAAAATCCAAAAAATTAGATAATTGATGTTGAACACACTTTACATTGTGTTGTAGCTCTTCTTCTCCTAATAAATTTCTTTCTGCTGATTTACCAGAAGGATCACCTACCATCCCAGTTGCACCTCCCACTAAAACAATTGGCTGATGGCCACAGTTTTGTAAATGGCGTAACGTCATAATTTGCACCAGGTGACCAACATGAAGCGAATCTGCCGTAGGATCGAAACCGATATATGCTCTAGTAACCTCTTTTTGAAATTGCTCTTCAGCACCAGGCATCATATCATGGATCATTCCTCTCCACTTCAATTCTTCTACAAAATTCTTCTTCATTATTGGTTGATTTTGGCGACAAAGATAGCCTTGGTCATAGAAAATTAAAATCTGATTCTTAGCTTATTGTCGACATCGGCAAAAAGGTACATTTGCTTCGCATGAAAGTGTTAGTTACAGGAGGTACAGGAATTGTAGGAATTCATCTATTGGTGGCTCTTACATCTAAAGGTGAGCAAGTAAAATCTCTATTTAGATCTGAAACCAGTATTATTCCTGTAAAAGAGGCCTTTGAACACTACAACAAATCATCTCTTTTCGATCAAATAGAATGGGTTAAAGGTGACATTGAAGATGTACACAGCATTATAGATGCTTGTAAAGGTGTACATACAGTTTATCATGCAGCCGCCCTTGTGTCGTTCATTCCTGCTGATAAAGAAACACTACTGCACATTAACGTAGAAGGAACAGCTAATGTGGTAAATGCTTGTTTAGCAACGGAAGTGCAAACAATAGCCTATGTAAGCTCTACTGCCGCTATCGGTAGAAACGATAAAGTAGACGTTGTTACAGAAGAACTTCCGTGGACAGAAGATAATTCCATTTCAGGATATAGCTTATCAAAACACTATGCTGAACGAGAAGTTTGGCGAGGTGCCGAAGAAGGATTGAATGTAACCATGGTTAATCCGTGTATTGTATTAGGTCCTGGGAAATGGGGCAGCAGCAGCACTACCTTACTAGATACTGCAGCAAGTGAACTGCCATTTTATACAAATGGTGCCAATGCATTTGTTGATGCCAGAGATGTAGCTAATGCCCTCATAAAACTGGTAGATTCTAAAACTTACAACCAACGCTTTTTAATTATTGGGGAGAACATGGACTTTAAAACCATGTTTGAAAAATTGGCTCATTCCTTGAAGAAAAAGGCACCAAGAATAGAATCAAAACGCTGGATGAGTGAGCTCACTTGGCGCATATTTTGGATTTGGAGCAAAATTTCTAGAACTACCCCTACAATTACCAAACAAACGGCAGCTTCAGCTCATACAAAAACTACTTACTCTAAAGATAAGTTTCTGAGTGTTTTTCCAGATTTTGAATTTCACACGATAGACGAAGCTATCCAGAACACTACCGAGGCTTACCTACATTATCGTCAGTAGCAATTGTTGAATCTGTTTTCACCTTATTTGGACTGAGACTCTGTCTTGCTAAAGCTTGTTCTTCACTTAACCTCACCAAAACTTCATCATACATCTGTGCTAACATTTTTGGATGAGCTTCATACCACTCAAAAGATTTCCTGAACAAAGAATCGTTGATCTGGTACTCTTCAAACATACGATGGTACATTCGCATGGCTTCATGATCAGGATCCATGTCCTTTGGTAAGATAACTCCTCGTTGACGAACTGCTTCAATAACTTGAACATCTTCAAGTATGTCTACCATTTTATCTTGTGGGATCACGTCATCAGGAACTGATGGCGTCTCTGGAATACAAGACATCATCAGCACAACAAATAGCAAATATGATACTCTCTTTAGCATACTAATCGATCAAATGAAAGGCGCATTCCTTTCTTCGATTCATCAAATGTTCCATTATCGTAAACGAGATGACCACTCACAATTGTTTTTTCTATACTTGATTTAAAAGTAGTACCTTCAAAAGGTGACCATCCACACTTATACAATAAATTGCTTTTATTCACCGTCCATGGATTATCAGGATTTACCAATACCAAATCTGCAAAGTATCCTGGTTTGATATATCCTCGTTTTTCCACTTCGAACAATTCTGCCACATTATGCACCATTTTCTGCATCAACTTCGGTAAGCTAATCTTACCTCGATGCACAAACTCAAGCATTGCCACCAAAGAATGCTGAATTAATGGCCCTCCAGAAGGAGCACTGGTGTATGGGTTTGCTTTTTCATCTAAGGTATGAGGTGCATGATCTGTAGCAATCACATCAATTCTATCATCTAAAATAGCTTCGAAGATTGCATCTCTGTCTTCTGCTGCTTTTACTGCTGGATTCCACTTAATCAATGTTCCCTTTTCGTCATAATCTGCATCTGAGAACCATAGATGATGAACACAAGCTTCAGAAGTCACACGTTTTTCTTTCAATGGAATATCGTTCCTGAACAAGTCCAACTCCTCTTTTGTACTAATGTGCAGTACGTGTAATTGTGTATTACACTTTCTTGCCATTTCAACTGCTCTGCTAGACATGGCATAACATGCCTCACGACTTCTGATTTCGGGATGATACTTCACTGGAATATCATCTCCGTACTCTGCTTGAAACTTAGCTAGATTTTCAGCAATCATAGGATCGTCTTCGCAGTGAGTTGCTACAATTACTTTTGACTTACAGAACAGTCCTTCTAAAGCTTCGATTTTATCAACCAACATGTTCCCTGTACTAGATCCCATGAAGATTTTCACACCACACACTTTGGAGTAATCGATATTTTTAACCTCCTCTAAGTTATCATTGGTCGTTCCCATGTAAAATGAATAGTTAGCCAATGATGTTTCTGCCGCTTTACTATACTTGGCTTCTAACAAATCATGAGTAACAGCGCCAGGTTTTGTATTTGGCATCTCCATGTAAGAGGTAACCCCTCCTGCTACCGCTGCTTTAGGTTCAGTATACAAGTCACCCTTATGAGTTAAACCTGGATCTCTGAAGTGTACTTGATCATCAATAACACCAGGTAGCAACCATTTTCCTTCACCATCTATTACTCTATCTACTTCAACATCTGAATCTGGCATACCTACGTATACCTCTTTGATCAATTGATCCTCAATTAAAACAGAACCAACAAATTGTTCTCCATCATTTACGATGGTAGCCCCTTTGATTAATGTTTTCATTTTTTTCGTTTCAATGGTGAAAAAATGCTCTTCAACTTCATTTCAATCACTCCAAAGAATGCCTCCTTGAAGATTCCTGTATTCATCTTAGAAGTACCCTCTTGTCGATCTGTGAAAATAATTGGGACTTCAGACACAGTAAAACCCATTTGCCAAGCAGTAAACTTCATTTCTATTTGAAAGGCATACCCCTTGAACTTAATTTTATCAAGGTTGATTGCTTCAAGTACAGTTCTTCGATAGCACTTGAATCCAGCAGTAGCATCTCTCACCGGCATACCTAAAACTGTTCTTACATAAACTGAAGCATAGTAAGACATTAACACTCTACCAATTGGCCAATTGACCACGTTTACCCCTGTGACATATCTCGATCCTATGACTAAGTCAGATGGTTTCTCTGCCGCTTCATTATACAACCTAACCAAGTCTTCTGGATTATGGCTAAAATCACAATCCATCTCAAAGATGAATTCATAGTGTTTGTTTAATGCCCATCTGAAACCATGTATATATGCAGTACCTAACCCTAATTTTCCCTGACGCTCTTCTATATGAAGTCTGTCAGAAAATTCATTCTGTAATCTTTTTACGATATCAGCTGTACCATCAGGCGAACCATCATCTATGATTAATAGGTCAAAATCAATTGGAAGAGAAAACACTTTTCGCACCATGCGTTCGATGTTTTCTTTTTCATTGTAGGTGGGTATTATTACAAGTCTATCACTCACGAGTCTATATTGAAAGGATGGCGAAGATACTTCATGAAGGTTTTACCTCCTAAATAATGAAGGTTCTAGCACTTCAAAAAAGTGTTAACATAGGAATTACATAAAAAAACTTTTTTGCTTGATAATCAACACTACATTTGCCACCCCAAATTAAAAAGCTATGAAAAGAGCTGCACTCTTTATCGTAATTACACTAACCAGTGTATTCGGCTTTGCACAAGACGATTTCGACATCGCAACGGTGCTTTCTTATAACATTCTAAACTATAGAAACAACTTTGGTCAATGCAACAGTTCAACCAACAACGCTCAAAATAAAGAGCAAAACTTGGCGACAATTGTTGAACATGTTGATCCAGATATCGTTTGTTATCAAGAAGTAAGCTCTTCAAGTTTAACAGTTCTCTCTAACCTCTTAAACAATACCCTTAACACCAACGGAACCACCAAGTACGAAATTGCTTCTACTCAAGGAAGTTCTAGTTTGATGAATGCAGTTTACTACAACTCTGATATGTTTACTCATTATTCTTCAGAGCAGATCAGAAGAGATTTGAGTAATTTATCATTAGTTCGTCTAATTGATGTGGTAACCTTTTATCATAACGACCCATCTCTTTCTCAAACGTTTGACACTACATTTCTAACTGTATTTGTAGCCCATTTAAAAGCAGGTAACACAAATAGTGACGAAGCTGAAAGAGCTCGAGCTACTGCCGCTGTGATGGATTATTTAGATAACCATTCCGAAATAGAAAACTATTTATTAGCAGGTGATTTGAATGTATATTCTGGTAGCGGTGACGCATTCAGTAATTTGATTTCTGGAAGCAGAAGATTTTTTGACCCTATTGATGCCGTAGGTAACTGGAGTAACTCTACTTCATTCAGTTTTGCTCATACACAAAGTACTAGAAGAAATCAAACTAGTGGTGGCTGCTTCTCTGGAGGTGGAATGGATGATAGATTCGATTTCATTTTGATATCTGATGATGTTCGTTCAGGTTCAAATCGAGTAAAATATATCAATAGATCTTATGAGGCATTAGGACAAGATGGAGGAAGATTCAACGAATCAATCAACTTTCCTTCTAACAGTTCTGAACCAACTGAAATAATCGATGCCTTATACGAAGTAAGTGATCACTTGCCTATTGTTATGGACTTACAAATGATCTATTCTGCGCCAGTTGGAATTTCAGAAGTTTCCAGATATCAAAACTTTAGTGCAAGTATTCAAGGAGAAGTTATAAGAATCTTAAATCAGTCGAACCAACCTTTTAATGGGGATATTCGTATGGTTGATTTAACTGGTAGAACAATCTATGCTTCATCAAGTGTCACAATTGAATCAAATTCAGCTTTCCAGCCATCCATTCAAGTTGGAAATGGGATCTACATTGTTCAAATGATTGATTCAAATGGTACATCCTCAACTTTCCGATTCTATAAGAATTAATATTTCGATAATATACTAGGTATTAAGCCATCGTACTTTTGCCATCCTGTTATGAATAAGTGTATACTCATACTTTCAACTGCGTTACTAATCAATCAATTAGGATTTTCGCAGTCATTTGACGAAAAGACGACAACAGCATCTAGGGTGCGATTAAATGTTTCGAATCTAGGTACATTCGGAAATGCCTTTAGAGGATATAGAGATGGAACTGGAGATCCCTCATGTGAATTCCCAGCTGGTTCTGGTGTAGAACACTTGTTTGAATCAGGAATTTGGGTTGGTGGAATTGTAAATGGTCAAGCTCTGGTTTCTACTTCTGCAATAGATGCTTCGCAAGGATACTCAACTGGTAGATCTGGTTTCGAATTCACTACAGAAAATGGAGTGCTTGAAGAGCGCTCTTCACTATTTGATAGCCCATTCTTTAGCAACAATGCTGTTTCTCATCAAGATTACGTTGCCACATTTACGGATCGTAATATCCTAGTTCCGGGTACTCAAATCCCTATACAGAATCATGATAATCCACTTTTTGTGGATGTTCAAATGGAGACTTACAACTGGAATTATACTTTCAGTGACTTCTTTGTAATTATGAATTTCTCTGTCATCAATAGAAGTCCAAATACTATTGAAGATGCTTACTTCTCTTTCTGGGCAAATACAGTTATTAGAAACATTAACGTTACACCTGCTGGCCAAGGTGGTTCTGCCTTTTACAATAAAGGAGGAAATGGATACGTAGATTCCCTGTTAATGTCATACTGTTTTGATCACAGTGGGGATCCTGGTTTCACAGATTCTTATGTTGGTCAAAAATTCTTAGGTGCTGAAGATAAAATTGGCTTTCATCACCCATCAATTGACTCTGCATTCAATAAAGAAACCGGTAGCTTCTACATTGATAATTTCGAAACCACATACAATGCGTGGCAATTCAACTCTTCAACAGATCCTGTTTTCTTTCAGCCTACTAGCGATGCACAGCGCTACATTAAACAAACTTCTGGATTAAACGAAAGTCCTTGTTGGTTACAAGATGGATCATCCAACCCATCATGTGGAGCAACTTCGTTGAAAGCACAATTAAAACTAGCAGGAAATCGATCTGATTTAGTTTCAGTTGGTCCTTTTGTTGATTTTGCTCCTGGAGATACCATCAACATTGTTTACGCATTTGTATTGGCAGACAAAAAAGATGATGGTCTTCCTAACTCTGACGATACTGAAGAGCAAAAAGAAATTTTCTACGCCAATGCCGAATGGGCCCAAACCGCCTATAATGGTGAAGATGTAAACTTCAACGGAATTCTAGATCCAGGAGAAGATATTGATGGTGACGGGGAAATCACTCGTTACATTCTACCAACACCTCCAGACGCTCCTAAAACAAGAATTGAAGCAAAAGATGGGTCTATTGATGTTTACTGGAGTAACAATAGTGAATATTCTGTTGATCCAATTACACAAGAACAAGACTTTGAAGGCTACAGGTTATACCTTTCTAAACTAGGGTTTGATGTTGTTCAAACTCCTCCAAACTTGGAGTACGTAAGGTTCGGACAATATGATTTACCAGCAAACGGTTATTCGTTTGAAACGGGGTTAGATAGCATTGTATTACCAGAACCAGTAATGTTTGATGGTGACACAACGAGTTATTTCTATAAGTATACTATTCCAAATACGTTAAACGGATGGCAGTATGCAGTAGCAGTAACAGCATTTGACAGAGGTAACGAAGAAAACAATTTGGAATCGCTCGAAAGTGCTCCTTCTGCAAATAGCTTTAGAGTATTCTCTGGAAAGCGCCCAGTAACAGACATGGAAAAGAATGAACCATTTGTTTATCCAAATCCATATTATGCTGGTGCATCTTGGGAAGGGACAAGTAATTTCCAAGAAGAGAGTAGAAAATTAGTTTTTGCTAATCTTCCTGCTGAATGCGTTATCCGAGTATTTACCGTTGCTGGTGATCTAATTGATGAGTTCGAACACAACGGAAGATACAACGGTAGTGATACTCGTTGGTTTAGAACGTTTGGTGCAGAAGACTCAGAAGACAATGAGTTTTCAGGTGGTGAACACGCATGGGATTTGTTATCCGAAGAATCACAAATAATCGCTAGAGGAGTATACTTATTCACCGTGGAAGATAAAGACAGCGGTGAGCTCTTTAAAGGCAAATTTTTAGTAATCAAATAAAGTTTGAAAGCATGAAAAAACTTTTACTTTCGGCTATTTTCGGTGCTTCTGCACTGTTCTCTTTTGGTCAATACCAAGAGATCTCAATTCACGACTTACAGTTTGTTAGTCAACAAGATTTAGCAAACTGTAATGACACATCTGCCTACTTTGGAGATACGGTTGTAATTGTTGGTAAAGCAATTCACCACGGAGGTTTAACAGAACTAGCATCTGGTTCTATTACTGGCGGATATCGCCCAGGTCTGTGGGTAGTTGATACAGCAAACAATAGTGCAATGGCTCCTTGGTCTGCAGTTCAACTTCACGGTGTTTACGATGGTAATCCAGCGAACTTCCTGGACAATGTTCAAGCAGGATGGATTATCAAAGTAGCAGGTTCTGTTGGTCGTTTTGCTGGTGAAACTCAGTTTAACCCAATAAACAATACTCAAGGTACAATTGCTGGTGGTGCTGCATTTGAAATAATTAGCACTAACGGTACTGCTCCAGAAGCAGCCAACATAAACTTAGGTGACTTAAACGATGCTAATCGTGAAAACCAACTAGAAACTGGTGAGCAATGGGAAGGTGCATACGTTGAGTTCACTAATTTAACGGTAACTTCAGTTAATCCATTTAGTGGTGGTAGCCGTATCAGCTTTGATGTAACTGATGCAAATGGAAATACCATTAATGTATCTGATAGGTTTATCGCTCAAAAGCTACCTTCTTGGTCTGCTTTAAATGCTGGTTCACCTCAAGCTACTGGTAATTTTGAAGCTCCAGTTGTCGGTGCACAGTTCGATACCTTAAGAGGAATCGTTATTCACTCTGAGAACGGTTGTACAGGGCAAAGTGGTCGTGGTTATGAGTTAAATCCATTTGACTCAAATGACTATGTATTTGGTGCTACTCCTCCAAATATCACAAATGAAGTTAGAACTCCTTTCGTTCCTTCTCCATCTGAGTCGGTTGAGATTAAAGCTAACGTTACTGATTTTGATGGTACTGTAACTGGTTCAGATCTATCTTACTCTGTAGACAACGGTAACAACTTCACTACAGTTGCTATGACATTAGTAGGTGGTACAACAGATGAGTATACTGCTACTATTCCTGCACAAGCTGAAGGTACAATTGTTCTTTACTACATCGAAGCTGAAGATAATGATAACAATACTTCTAGATTCCCTGGTTCTACCAGCGCGTACAGACAGTACGTTGTAAGAGAAAATGGATTAACAATTGTTGACGTTCAAAGAACTATTGATCCTAATGCAGGTGACAACTCTCCTTATTTAGGTGAAGAAGTTACCGTTACTGGTATTGTTACTGCGTCTGTAAAAGCAAACGATTTAGGGTTTGTTTATATTCAACAAGAAGGAGCTAACGAATTTGCAGGTATCTCTCTTCAAGGATCTTCTGAACTTATTAGCTTATTTAGAAACGAAGAAGTTACTGTTACTGGAACAGTGAGAGAAAACTTTGGATTTACTTATATCGAAGTATCTTCTCTAACTAAAACAGGTGAGTGTAAGCTTATCACACCAGTTTATATTGATCCATCTGATGCATCTCTTCATTCTGATAGAAACTTAGAGAAGTACGAAAGTATGTTAGTTGGATTAGCTAACCCTTCTGGTAACCCAATGGAAGTTGCTACATCTGATTTCAGATTTGGTGAATACGGTATTGGTACAGATCAAAATGCAAGTGTTGAAACTAGAATTATTGCTGGTAGACAAGGTAACAATGCTAGTAGTTCATTGGCATACTCTTTAATTACTGATGATCAGGCTGACAACAATCCTGAAGATTGGACTGTTGACGATGGAGTAATGACTGTTGATCCTGTTTACACAGTTTCTGGACTAAAGATCGATACACTTTACGGTATTATGTATTACAGCTTCAGTAACTACAAGTTAATTCCAAGAAATAACACAGATCTTATTGGATTAGCTCAAAATGATGGTTCAGCTATTGAAATAGATAGCACTGAAGTTACTGTTTGTAACGATGAAGGAGATACTACTGGTATCGTTACTATTAATGGCGAATCAATGAACATTTCTATGTTCCCTAATCCAGCTCAAAATGAAGTACGCATTGCATTTGAGCAAGAAGTAAATGTAGCCGTTGAAATTTACGATCTATCAGGTAGAAATATCTTGAACACAATCGTAAATGGTTCTCAAGGAACTGTTGCTACAAGTACACTTCAGCAAGGAATTTACCTAGTAAGAATCGCTGAGTTAAACGGTAAAACTCTTACTACCGAAAGATTATTAATTCAACGATAATCAAGATCATTTAAATACAGAGGGAGCTTTGTCTCCCTCTTTTTTTCCTTCATTCATAGATCATGAAAAATAGTTGGTGGATAGGAGCATTTGCTATGCTTTTGACAATCTTAGCCTGCGAAAGAACTGGCGATGAAATAGGCAATGCTGCTCCTGAAACAAAAATGGTAGTTGATGCCATCAATTTAACAGGTGAAGATCGCTTGAATAGTGTTGTTACACTTTCTTGGATTGGAACAGATAAGGATGGTTACGTTACAGGATATGATGTTTCTTTAGACAATGTATCATGGGACTTCACTACCCAAACTGATAGCACGTTTAGATTTGAACTAAATGCAGGTTCCGATTCAACAGATATTGATCTATATATCCGCGCTATTGATAACGAAGGAACAATTGACCCTACCCCAGCATATCTAAGAATCCCTCTTAAAAACACACCGCCAGTAGCCGTATTTAATGGTGAAAGCTTCCCCAACGATTCAACATTAATTGTTACCACATTCGAATGGGATGCTTCTGATATTGACGGAGATGAGTCTATTACTCAAGCCTTCTTAAAAATCAATGATGGTACTTGGACAGAGATTGATAAAAATCAAAAAAGAATCTCCGTTGTACCTACAAATCCATCTTCAACAGGAACTACTGACGCTTCCATATATTACGGAACAAATACATCAAACGTAGGGCCAACAATTGATGGGTTAATAGTTGGAGATACAAACTTATTCTACGTTAAAGTAGTAGATCTAGCAAACTCAGAGTCTGCACCAGATACAAGCACCTCTATATACGTTCATCCAAAAACAAGTGATCTATTAGTAGTTGCTGGTGAGGGTGAACTTGTTCAAAATGAGTATCAACGTGCAATAAATGCTACGTACGGAGCTCATGATTTTTTAGATTACGAATCAAACTCTGGTGAAAACCAGCCAAAATATTGGAGTCCAACATTTGAACTCTTAATTTCCAACTATGACATCCTACTTCAGTTTGGAAACGGAACGACATTCACAAATGATATCACTGGTCAACGCGATATCTTATTAGGATTCTCGGCTCCTTTCATTCAAAATTATTCAACAAACGGAGGCAAAAGCTTTATCATCAACTCTTTCACCTCTAACAATGATGTTTCCAACATAGCTACAGTAATGCCATTTGATAGCTTGTCAAGCTCATCTGGACAAGCCGTTATACAAGTTGATTCTGCCATGGTTCCCGTGTATAACCCTAGTAATTACCCAACCATGAATCCTGTTAGTATTCTTTTAGGTATGGATCCATTCTATCCAACTGCAGATGCTACGGTAATGTATGAAGGTCAGTTAGAGAGTTTTGGCAATTGGACAGGTCCTAATACCCTAGCAGCAGGAAGGATCAACGGATCTAACCAACTCTTCCAAGTATTCTTTACAGCACCACTTCACCAATTCGGAACAGAAGCTGAACGCGATGAACTATTCAATCAAATATTGAACAATGATTTTAACTGGTAAGCAGCTATTAGTAGGTCTCTTCCTGTTTTTCTTATCTCCAGTACTAGTATTGGCACAAGGGAAACTTGAAGGAAAAATCACAGATTCGGAAAACAGCGAAACCCTTATTGGTGCAACGGTTTCAATCGTTGGAACATACAAGGGGGCAGCAACCGACTTTGATGGAAACTTTGTTATCGATGACATTAAACCAGGTGATTATAGTGTCAAGGTTACTTTCATTGGTTATGCAGAAAAAGTATTTACTGGAATCAAGATTGAAGATGGTAAAACAACTAAACTGAATGCATCTCTTACACTTCGATCTCAAACCTTGAAATCAGTAACCATCGTAGGTGAAAAGACGATGGTTGATCTTGAATCTGGCTCATCTGAAGTAAAAGTTACCCAAGAAGACATTCAAAAAATGAATGTTCGTGACGTTCAAGAAGTTGTAGCAATGCAAGCTGGGGTTTCTAAAACTCAAGACGGTTTGCAAATACGTGGTGCCCGTGTATATGAGACACAGTATATGGTAGATGGTATTTCAGCACAAGATCCACTTGCTGGTACTGGTTTTGGTGTAAATGTTGCTTCCAGCTCAGTTGGTGATCTACAAGTTATTACAGGTGGTGCTGGAGCTGAATTTGGTGATGGTTCCGCAGGTGTAATTTCTACCAAGATTAGAGAGGGTGGAGACAAATTTGAAGTAGCTGGTTCATGGCAACGTGACAACCTCTGGTTTGATGAAGACTCTGATCATTCATGGAATACTGATATTGTGGATTTGTCAATGGGTGGACCTGTTCCTTTCACTAAAAAGAAATTAAAGTTCTTTACTGCCTTCAACATGAATTTAACCGATGATTATTTTGGTCCAACAGCTGACCAACTCCGTTCATCATTGTTCCCAGAAAATGATTCATATTGGGCTCCTCGCCAAACTAATTCGTGGTCTCACACACTTAAATTATCCTACCAAATCAAAAAAGGAACACGTATTTCCTTAACAAATCAGCATTCGTTAAACATCAATCAAAACACTAGAACATTACAAATTGTTGGTTTTGATGCAATCCTTGCTCCAGGTTTCCAGTATCAAAGAAGTTTAAACTTAGATAATGCAACTACTTACACTCACCATTCTAATTTGACTGCATTAAACTTAAATCACTTCATTAATAACAATTGGAACCTTAGTGTTTCTGCTGGTAGACTTTTCACTAACCTTCGCGCTGATGCCAATGGTAGACCGTTTAGAGAAGAAACAGTAGATCAAATTTTAGATGAAGACGATATTGTTACTGATCCAGTCGAAATTTTTAATCCTGGGGATCCCGTATTATTCACTCTGCCTGGTCCTTGGTTGATTAATAATGGTGGTATTTCTGGAACATGGCACGATCACTACGTTGAAGAATACACCATTAAGTATAAGTTTTCTTACTATCCTAAAAACGAGACTCACAAGATTTCCTTTGGACATGAGCACAAGTTTACTGAATACCAATGGGTAGATGTAACTCGCCCTTGGGTTGGAGCTCCAATTCAAATCAACGATTCAGTTTCAACACCTTCAGTATCTATAGGTTCTTCTAATGATATTTGGAAAGTAAACCCTATGAATGGTGGGCTTTTTGCTCAAGACATTATTACTTACAAAGGTATTGTTGCAACACTTGGACTTCGTTTGAATTACTGGGCTCCAGGTAAATTTGCTGATGATGCCGTAGCAGATCCTAATTCTCCAGTAATTGATCAAGTAAGAGCTGATTATGAAAACGAAACGTTTGATCTGTTAGGATTAAGTTGGAAAACCAGATTACTGCCTAAAATCAACGTTTCTTTTCCTGTTACTGATAACAACGTTCTTTATTTTAACTATGGGCATAGCATGCGTTTACCGCACCCACGTTTTGTATACCAAGGATTAGATCCAACATTCCAAGAACGTTCATTCTTGAGCAATTTAGGAAACCCCAATTTGAACCCAGAAGTAAATGTCTCGTACGAATTAGGGATCAAATCTCAGCTCAATAAGAACTTAGGACTTACATTAACGGCCTTCAACAACAATCGTTTTGATTACATCGTATCAAGAAGAGTTCTAGTTGAGGATGCTACTGGAAGGTTGGTAAGTAAACGAATGTATATCAACCAAGATTATGCAAGAATCATTGGTGTTGAAGCAGGAGTTTTTGCCCGCTTTGCCAAGCACTTTAACGGATTCTTGAACATTACTTACCAAGTTGCTCGAGGAAAAAGTAACTCAGCTCGAGAATCTGGATTACAAATTGAGCAAAACGGAGAGGTTGAGTTAACTTCTGAACAATACCTAGCTTGGGATAGACCATGGGACATTAAAGCTGGTGTAACCTTTGCGCCAGATTCTACACTTAAAATTGGAGGCTATTCCTTGGAAGGTTTTCAAGTGTTCATTCAATCTAGTTACACAAGTGGGTTCCGATATACTCCATATGAATATGAAGGTGTGAACGAACTTGGAAGACCTCTATACAGAGAATTAACAGATGATTACCTGACCAAGATCGGAAGTGCTTGGTTTAATACTGATTTGAAAATCAGTAAAACTTTCTGGTTTAAAACAGGAAAAACAGGTATCACATTAAGTTTTGAAGTTCGAAACTTATTTGATAATAAAAATGCTCAAATCGTAAATCCTATTACTGGTAAAGCTTGGGAGCCTGGTGATGACCTCACTGATCGCTATCGAGATGAGCGTTACATAGGGCCTGAAGAAGACGGTGAACTTCCTCAAAACCCAGCTCGCTACTTACCGCCACGTCAACTTCTTTACGGACTAAGCTTCAGATTCTAAGATGAAAAAGCAATTACTATATATCGTATTCGCTTGTTTGATGAGTGTATCAGCTCAAGCACAGTTGATTCCTAATTTAGGAGGTCAACGAGCTGGTTTGTCAACATTAAGTTTCTTAAAGAACGACATGAGTCCTCGTTCTTTAGGTATGAGTGGCGCAAGTGTAGCTCTTGCTCCTGATGCATTTGCTGTAATTAACAATCCTGCTGGGGTTGCTGATATGCGCAGCTTAACAATTGGAACATCAAATTACTTTGTTGGAGCGGGAGTAAATCAGGCATTAATTACAGCTGGTTTACCTATTTCAGCAATTTCGTCTGTTGCTCTTTCTGTGAATAGCTTAAATGCTGGTGAAATGGAAGTTCGAACAGAATTCCAACCAAATGGAACAGGCCAAAAAGTATATGCCAACAATATGGCCTTTGGAGCAACCTATGCTATGAGATTATCTGATATGTTCTCAGCTGGTATTACTCTTAAGTACATTTACGAACAATTAGCAGAATATAAAAATCATACCGCAGCATTTGATCTTGGTTTTTCATACAATACAGATTGGAAAGACTTATCATTTGCAGTAATGATTCAAAACTTTTCTGGCAATTCTAGTCTAGATGGAGACTACCTTGAGGTCGATTTCAATAGAGGTGAAATTAGCTTGGGAGATGTAACAACCCCAACGGTATTTAGAATGGGGGCTAGTATGACTGCCTTGGACAAAGATCGTCATCAATTAACTGTAGCTTTTGAACTAGATCATCCGAATGATAATGCCGAAAACTTCAGATTTGGTGCTGAGTATAATTACATTGAATTACTATACTTCAGAGCAGGGCTTAAGTTGAATGTAAAAGGACAAGGATATCCTTCTTTCGGATTTGGGCTAAGACATCGTGTAGGAGGTCATCCATTACACTTAAATTATGGTGTACTTCCTACAAATTATATGGGCGTTCAACACCTCGTTGGATTGTCATTTTCAATTAATAAAGACATCGCAGGAAATGAATAAATCAGTCATACTTTCATGTGTAATAGGTCTATTAACCTTAGTTGGATGCGAAAACTACTTTGGTGATAAAACAGACTTAGATTTCATTGAGCTTCCTGATTTTGAAATACGCGAAGCTGCATATGTACCTATTCAACCAATTCTTGATCAGTTCTCTAGACCTACTGATGTAATAGCTGGTTTTGACAACTTGATTTATGTGGTAGATAATGGAACTCAAGAAATCATTGCTTTTGATGAGTCTGGTAGAGAACTCGGAAGATATGGGGTTCCAGGAGTAACCGATGTTTATCAAGATAGATCTTTTGATCTACTAGCTATCGGTACAAAAGATACCGTAATTGCGGGAACGGATTATACCTTGACCTGTCTCTACAGAATAAACCTTAAAGGTTTGTTAGGTTATGGAATTCAGCATGCAAGAGTTACTAGTGAAATAGTGCACCCTTTCTACTTTAAAAATTCTTTTAGCGCATCAGATGCAGAAGTGCGATTTACAAGTGTTGCCGTAATGGCAGGGAACGATTATTACGTCACTCGAACTGGAAATAGAAACAATCCAAACCAATTTGGTGGGCCAGATGATGCTGTTTTATTGTTTGATACAGAAGATACTTTCATAAGCCCTATCGCTGTGAATGCTTCTGGGACTCTATTCCGTGACTTCTTTAAGAAGCCAACAGGAATCATTTCATCTGCAATTCCACCACAACAAAATGTTGGATTCTCTAGAAACTTCTTGGTAGTAACTCAAGATGAAGAATCTCCATTCAGATTTAGAGAAATTCAATATGTTGAAACAGATTTCGGTGTTGATTATGTGCCAGGTGAACGTGTGCCTGAAGACACCAGTAGAGCAGAAGGATTTATTACAGAAGCAGATAAATTCATCAAGCCAAGTGATATTTCTGGATCAAATGATGGAACCAACTTCATCTTCGTAGTAGACACAGAAACTGATTCACTCTATCAGTTTACGTCTAATGGCTTAGAAGGAGTACCTCCACCTCCTGGTACTGGAGAAACTAAACAAATTAAAGTTTCTTTTGGTGGAGAAGGAGTTGGTGCAGTTCAATTCAATGACCCAATGGGAGTAGCTTACGCTAATCAAATCCTGTACATTGCAGATAGTGGAAATGGTCGCGTACTTAGGTTTAAGCTTACGACCGATTTCGATTAAGACAATAAATAAGACAAGGTTTCACGTAGAAAAGCATCACGTTGTTCTGCGTGAAGCCAATGTCCTGCATTTTGCAAGGTTACCAACTTGGCTTCATGAAATACTGCTTGAATATCTGACCAATCTGAATCTTGGATATAGTTTGATTTATCGCCTCGGATAAATAAAGTATTACCACTATATGGTGCATCCAAAATTGGTTCTACAATCAAAGGCAACTCTCTTTCAAGTGTATCCAGATTAAATCGCCAAGCTAATTCACCTTTTTCTTTCCAATACAAACTCTTCATTAAAAACGCTCTAACTCCGGCCTGCGGAATTCCTTTGGCTAAATAATCATCTGCATCCGTTCGCTTTTCTAATGATCTTAAAGGAACTGTTTTTAAAGCATCCATAATAACCTGATGATGTACTTCATATTGTTTTGGAGCAATATCTGCAACAATCAACTTATTGACCATCATCGGATAATTTTGAGCAAACTTCATTACTGTTTTCCCTCCCATTGAATGTCCTAACAGATTCACCTCAGAAAATCCTAGATCATCGATGAGTTCTTCTAAATCATCCATCATCACTTCATAATCATGATCTTCACTCCAAGGTGAATGACCATGATTTCTCGCATCTACTAAGATTACATCAAAATGTTTGGAATACTCCCTTGCCAAAGACATCCAATTATCCAACATTCCTAACAACCCGTGAAGAACAAACAAGGGCTCTCCCTCTCCTAGCCTCTTATAATTCAATTTCATATTTGAAGTGCTCTTCTGTAAAGTTGAATCGTATTCTCTAATCCCCAATAAAGAGCATCAGATATCAAAGCATGACCAATAGAAACCTCCAATAGCGCAGGTACCTGTTTTGCAAAAAACTTCAAATTTATAGAGTCCAAATCATGCCCAGCATTTAACCCTAAACCTAATTCTTGTGCTACTTTACCAGCCAAGACATACGGTGCTACTGCAGCATCTCTATTTACTGAAAACCCTTTAGCATAATTTTCGGTATATAGCTCTATACGATCCGCTCCCGTTTCTCTAGCTGCATTAATTTGGTTTTCATTTGTTTCCATAAAAATAGATGTCCGAATTCCAGCTTCTTTTAGTTCCGCAATTACTTCTTGCAAAAAACGTTTATGAGTTAAGGCGTCCCAACCAGCATTAGAGGTTAACACTTCTGGCGGATCTGGAACCAATGTAGCTTGTGCTGGTTTTACTTGTAAAACCATGTCTAAAAATTCACGCGAAGGATACCCTTCAATATTGAACTCCGTTTGTATGGCAGGTGCCAAATCAAACACATCTTGATAACGTATATGTCGTTCATCAGGCCTAGGATGTACAGTAATACCTTCAGCACCGAATTTTTCGCAATCTAAAGCTACTTGTAATACGTTAGGAACATTGCCTCCACGGGCATTTCTCAAGGTAGCCACCTTGTTGATATTTACACTAAGTTTGGTCATAGAACCACATTAATTTTAAACCTTCGCAAAGGTAATCGTATAACAGAGGAACAACGAAAATGCTCGCAGTTGAATTAATATCAGATGAAATACCAGTACTTGCCTTAGGAGATTCTCTTCAACAAGCAATTACTTGGATGGATGAATTTAAAATGACCCATCTACCTGTACTTGACAAGCACAAGTTTCTTGGTATGATTTCAGAATCTGACATTTACGAGTTAGACAACTGGGATAATAGCTTACAGCAACATAATGAATTATTGACTCCTCAATCAGTTTCTAAAGGTGATCATGCTTTTGAAGCAATTAGAATTCTTGGTGAATTCAAACTCTCATCACTTGCCGTTACTGATGGAGACGGACGCTACCTTGGTGCAATTTCCATTGCACACACCATAAACATAATCAGCAAGTTATCTCTTATTGAAGATGTAGGAGGAATTGTGATGTTAGAACTCAATGTGGTCGATTATAGTATGTCTGAAATTGCACAAATTATAGAGAGTAATGGAGTGCAACTGTTAGGTAGCTATGTTACGGCTAATACAGATTCAAAGAAAATGACTGTTACTTTAAAGCTGAACAAAAAGGATGTATCAAGCGTACTTCAGACCTTTGAACGGTATGAATATACAGTGCTTGGAAGTTTTCATATCACCGATTCACAAGATAATGTACAAGATCGTTTTGATAATTTGATGAATTATTTGAACATCTAATCAATGCGCAATTGGTGGCTAGCCATATGGTTACTGGCATCGCTGCCTCTCAACGCACAAGTTGATTCTTCTGCCTCATACACTGTTGGTCAAATAACTGTACAAGGAAATCAAACAACAAAAAACTATATAATTCTACGTGAGTTATCTTTTAATCAAGGAGATACAATAACTCTCACTAATCTAAAAAAACATGTAGAACGGAGTAAAGACAATGTTTTCAACCTAGGGCTATTCCATTCAGTTTCAATACTCCATTCCACTGAAAACGAAATCATAGAATTCACAGTTATAGTAGCAGAACGCTGGTACATTTGGCCATTTCCGATACTAGAAAATGCGGATCGTAACTTTAATACTTGGTGGCAAAACAAAGATTTTGATCGATTGAGCTATGGTGTTTTTCTCGATTGGCGAAATTTTAGAGGTAGAAACGAAAAACTTCAGATTCGAGTTAAAACTGGATTCGAACAAACATTGAATATGAGTTATTCATGGCCGTTTATAAATCAGAACAAAACTGTTGGTTTAAGCATTAGTACAGGCTATACGACAAATAAAGAGGTGAACGTGGCCAGTGAAGAAAACAAACAAATTTTCATCAAAGATGAAAATACTAACCTTCGTGAAAGGTACTTTCTCAATACCACAATACGCTTACGCCAAAAACTTTATACTCAGCACGCATTTACGTTGGGAATGTCATCTTATCATGTATCAGATACTATCCAAAATTATACTCAACCATACTTAAATAAAGGTGCTGCTTTTAATAGTCTGGTTTATTTATCCTATCTCTTTAAGCATGATAAGCGTGATTATATTGATTATCCTCTGACAGGGGAAGTATTTGAATTTTTAGCAGTAAAACAAGGGGTTGGATTATTGGAAAATGATGGACTGAACCTACTAGAAATCAAAGCATCTTGGCGACAGCACTATCAGTTATCAAATAAGTGGTTTGGTGCAAATAGCATCCAAGGAATGTCAAACTTGTTAGATAACCCAACTTACGCATACCAAAGAGGGTTAGGTTTCAATAATAACTTTATTAGAGGGTACGAGCTATACGTAATGGATGCTCAGCATTACTTGTTTAATAAAAACAACCTCAAATGGGAATTAATAAAACCTAACTCGTACACTATTGAAAAATTAAACTGGAAAAAGTTCAACACAGTAAGCTACGCTGCATACCTAAATCTGTTTTGCGATGTAGGCTACGCTTTTGATGAACTATATGATCAAGTAAATCCTCTCTCTAATAATCTGTTAATCGGATATGGAATAGGTTTAGACATTGTGACATATTACGATATTGTATTCAGAAGTGAGTACTCGTTCACCAAGGATGGAGAAAATGGCTTATTCTTACACTTCAAAAAGTCTATTTAAATGAAGCGTATCGCCTTATATGCAAAAGCAGTAAATGAGCAACACCGTTCAGACATACTTCGGTTATTCAACTTATTGAACAATGATGAATATGAAGTTTATATAGGTGCAAGCTTTTACGAGTTAATAAAAGACTGGGCTGAAACGCTTCCTCCTTACACAATTTTTCGATCGAGTGATGACTTAGTAAAATATCGGATTCATTTATTCGTAAGTATCGGTGGTGATGGAACTTTTTTAGATGGTGTTAAGTACATATTTGGTCTAGATATTCCGATAGTTGGTCTAAATACTGGACGCTTAGGTTTTCTATCTCGCATCTCATCTGAAGATTTAGATGAAGCATTCTCTAAAATTGATAATGGTGATTTTGGTATTGAAAAAAGATCAGTGATTCAACTTGAATCATCAGACAATCTCTTCGGAGATCATGCATTTGCCTTAAACGAAATGACCATTCACAAGAATGATACTTCTTCCATGATTATTATTCATTCTTATATGAATGGAGAATTTCTTAATTCTTATTGGGCAGATGGTCTTATTGTATCTACACCTACAGGCTCTACAGCTTACTCCATGAGTTGTGGAGGTCCTATTGTTTTCCCTGGATCTAACAATTTCATTATCGCTCCTGTAGCTCCACATAACTTAAATGTTAGACCAATTGTCATCCCAGATAGTTCAAAACTGACATTTAGTGTTGAAGGAAGAAGTGATAATTTCTTGGTATCTCTCGATTCTAGAACCGAAGTAATTTCTAGCAATATAGAACTAACCGTTAGCAGGCATAGCCATGTAATACCGCTAATTCTACTTGCTAACAATTCCTACTTATCCACTTTAAGAACCAAACTAAATTGGGGCTTAGATCGAAGAAATTAATTGTCGCCTAGAAAATCTGCTATCTTCGTGGGCATAATCCTCCCCTTAAGGGATTATGTTACGTTTAAACCTTTTACTCCTTTTGACCTTTGGGTTTGGTATGGCCTTTGGCCAAAACTCATGGAAATATTATCGCCATGAGTTTTCGGCAGGTATAGGCATAGCAAACTGCTTAACCGACCTAGGCGGAGGATCTGGTGATGGTGGCTATTTAGGTGATTTACACTTCGTAAAAACTAGGCCGTCAATACAGTTTGGCTATCGTTACAGAATCACAGATAGAATAGCAATTAAAACTTCATTTACTTATCTCTGGATTGAAGGTTCAGACGAGCTCTCAAAAAACCAAGGTAGAAAAGTTAGAAATCTCAACTTTAGAACTCATATCTACGAATTTGGATTTCAAGGTGAATACTATTTCATTAAAGAACCACTTGGTCGTTTAAATACCTTAAATGCGGTTCGTATGGGACACAAAGGTTCTGAAATTGGATTGTATGGGTTAGCTGGTTTTGCACCATTCTTCTATACGCCACTCGGACAAGCCGAAGATGGCTCTTGGCACAAGCTTCGCGAATTAGGAACAGAAGGGCAAGGACAACCTGGCGGAGCATCAGAATATGGAAAAATGAGCGTGGCATTTATGATGGGAGTAGGAGTTAAATTTATCATGACACGTCAATTTAATATTGGAATAGAAGGCGCCATACGTTACACTACTACTGACTATTTAGATGATGTTAGCACTACCTATTATGACTTTTCTGAAGCTACCGAAGATGTTTCTTCAACAACAATAGAACTTGCAGATAAACGTCTGTCCAATGGAAAAGGAATTCCTGGAGGAATACGGGGAAACCCAGAAAATAAAGATGTGTATCTCGGATTAATTTTCTCAATCAACTACAAACTCGCTGAAGACCAAAGCATTAAACCCAATTTAAAAAAGAAAAAGCGGAAAGTAAAGTTTTAGTAGAATTAATGTGTGATAAATCATTGATTGGCTTGTTGTTTAAATAGAACTGCTATATTTGCCACCAAACGTTCTGAATATAATGACAAGAAGAAGTTTACCAATCTTCCTAATTCTTCCCCTTTTTCTTGTCCTGATAACAACAACTCAAGCCCAACGCTGGAAGCGTTATAGGCATGAGGTGTCTGTTAATCTAGGAGCTGCCAACTATCTAGGAGATCTAGGTGGTGCTAGCACAGGAGACGGTTCTCGTTTCGGTGATTTCCAATTCGCTGTAACCAGGCCTGCCTTTGGTGTTTCTTACCGTTATAGGCTAGCAGAAAGATTTGCTGCTAAAGCCAATTTCATGTACGGCCGCGTGTATGGTGATGATGCAGAAGCCGGGAACGATGGTCGTAAAAGCAGGAATCTTAATTTCAGATCTCCGGTCATGGAGTTTTCAGTTCAAGGGGAATTTTATTTCTTGAAAGAAGCTTCTGGTTCTGCGTATAGGCTTTCTGGTATGCGTGGAGGATCTCCAATTGCAGGGTATTTGTTTGGAGGTATTGGATTATTTTACTTCAATCCACAAGGTGAAAATGCCAATGGTGATTGGGTAGATTTAGCAGATCTGAATACTGAAGGTCAAGGGTTACCTGGTGGTCCTGACGATTATTCTCAGGTTGCTGTCGCATTCCCATTAGGTTTCGGGTTCAAGTACAACATTAACAGAGAGTGGAGTGTTGGTTTAGAATACGGAATCCGTATGACAACAACCGACTACTTAGACGATGTAAGTGGCGAGTATTATGACCCTGCAACTTTAGCTACTGAGTATGGTACTGAGGCTCTAGAAATGGCCGATAAACGAATTGATGAAACTGGTAATGACCTGCCTCCAGGGGCTGCAGGTGGAATCCGTGGTGGAGATGCCTTAGATTCATACATGTTCGGTTTTGTAACTATTGGTTACAAGTTTAAAACTGGCAAACGCGGTAGAACTCGATTCTAAAGACTATTTTCGCACCAGTGGCGTTTACTGTTGAATGAAGTTACTGGTAACCTTAATATGTCTTGTCATAGCTAGTATAGCATTCCCTCAAAAACATCTTGAATTCGGTGTTTTTGGGGGTTTATCTTATTATAATGGGGATCTAAATCCTTCAGGACACCTTAAGACATCTAATAACCATTTAGCATTTGGCTTGGTTGCTCGTAAAACGCTAAACCCAAGGTGGGCGCTTAGAGCAAATGCCCTTGTAGGGAATTTGTCCGCAGAGGATTCTCATTCTTCTGACCCTTTTCAACAACATAGAAATCTTAGCTTCTTCAGTCGTATTTATGAAATAAGTACGGTAATCGAATTTAACTTTCAATCTTTCAATCCGTTTAATCCTCCTAGTGCATTTAAACATGCAGACTACTTCACACCTTATGCCTTTATAGGACTTGGTGGTTTTTATTTTGATCCAAAGGCTAATCTAGACGGAAATACTTATAATCTACAGCCTCTTCAAACAGAAGGAGAGTCGTACAGCAAATTAGGTGTCGCAATTCCTTTCGGAATGGGGATAAAACTTAGACTAAGTGAAAGAGCGCTAGTTAGTATTGAATACGGAATTCGTAAAACTTTTACAGATTACATTGACGATGTTAGTTCATCTTATCCTACAGACCCTGATGCACTTTCACAAATAGCTCGAAAACTATCAGATAGAAGCGTAAAACAACAAGGAGCAGAAGGTTCAAATTGGGGAACTCAGCGAGGCAATTCACAAACTACAGATTGGTATTCATTTGTTGGAATCACCTTGAGCTTTAATGTATCTACCAATCCAGATCAGTGTCATTTCAAACAGGACAGATTATAGCTATATTTGCGCCCTTAATCGTCTGAATAGACGATTTTTTTATGTTATGGTAACACCTGAATTACTCGATAAAGACAACATTCCTAAACACATTGCTATTATAATGGATGGTAATGGTAGATGGGCTAAGACTAAAGGTAAAGCTCGTATTTTCGGGCATCGTAATGCGCTTGACGCAGTTCGTGATACTATTGAAGGAGCGGCTGAACTAGGTGTAAAATACCTTACTCTTTATGCTTTTTCTACTGAAAATTGGAACCGTCCCAAAATTGAAGTAAAAGCACTATTCGAATTACTTGTTAATGCCATTCATAAAGAAGTTCCTACACTAAACGAAAACAATATTCGTTTACGTGCCATCGGAGATTTGGAAAGTTTACCCTCAAACTGTAAAAATGAGCTCAAGTCAGCTATGTCTGCAACTAAGACTAATTCCAAGATGGAAGTAATTCTTGCGTTAAGTTATAGTGCACGTTGGGAAATTTTGAATGCTGTTAAACAAATTGCTGTAGCTGCTCAAAATGGTGAAATACAACCAAGTGAAATTTCAGAACAAGTTTTCTCTGAACACTTAGCTACTGCTGATTTTCCAGACCCCGATTTAATGATACGAACAAGTGGCGAATACAGAATTAGCAACTTTTTACTTTGGCAATTAGCTTACACAGAATTAGCCTTTGTAAATAAGTACTGGCCTGATTTCAGGAAACCTGATCTAACTCAAGCTATTTACGATTATCAGAAAAGAGAAAGAAGATTTGGCAAAACTGGAGAGCAAATTAATGCATAGCAATAAGCTTTTTATAATAGCGGTACTTCTGCTCTTTGCACAGGCTTCATTCGCACAATTGAATATCAAAGGGCAAACAAATAGCATTGAAGTAGATTACTCTTTGCCTAAAACCTATACACTAGGTGGTATTACTGTTGAAGGAACATCTTCATTAGATCCAAATGCAATCATCCTTCTCTCGGGTCTATCAGTTGGAGACGAAATTGACGTGCCTGGTCTGAAAATTAGCGATGCTATTAGAAAGTTATGGGATCAAGGTTTATTCTCAGATATCCAAGTTTCCTACTCTAAAGTAGAGGGAAATAGAATCTTTTTGGAATTTAACATAACAGAACAACCTCGCTTATCACGATACAAATTTGAAGGTGTTTCTAAATCAGAAGCCGATGATCTACGCGAGAAAATAAATCTCTACAGAGAAAAGATTATTACCAATAATTTAACCTATTCCACAAAAACAACAGTCCGAAACCACTTCATTGATAAAGGATTTCTGAATACGAAAGTTGATATTATTGAGAAAAACGATACACTCTTTGCGAATCACATTCTCTTAGTTATCAAAGTCGATAAAAAGAAAAAAGTAAAGATTGAGCGTATTGATGTAGAAGGTAATAGTCAATTATCTAATAGCGCCATTAAGCGTTCAATGAAAGAAACAAAAGATCGAAGCATTTTTAAACCGTTTCATGAGCTTGACAAATTCTTAGCAGACTTATTCAAACAGGGAGTTATTAAGCAGCGTAGTGATACAATTCCAGAAATGCTCGGAAATTATGTATCTGACAGGGTTAGACTCAGAATTTTTAAAACTTCCAAATACATCAGAAGTAATTATAGACTGGATAAAGAAGCCGTTCTAACTAAATATCGCGAAAAAGGATACAGAGATGCTCGTTTCAAAGCCGATTCCGTTGTTTCTACAGATGAAAAGAACATCCGTATTGGGATGACGATTGATGAAGGTAACAGGTATTACTTCCGAAATGTTGAGTGGATTGGAAACACCAAATACGAAACAAAAAGATTAAACGATATCCTAGGGATTGAAAAAGGAGATGTTTACGACCCTAAAACTCTTGAATCAAGACTATTCATGAATCAATCAGGGCTTGATGTCAGCTCATTATACATGGATAATGGATACCTATTTTTTCAAGTTAATCCTATCGAGAAGCAAGTTGAAGGTGATAGTATCGATCTTGAGATTAGAATTTACGAGGGTGAACAAGCTCGCATTCGAAGAATAAATATTATTGGTAACACCAAAACCAATGAACACGTAATTCGAAGAGAGATTAGAACTAAACCAGGAGATTTATTTAGTAGATCAGATATCATTCGCACCCAACGTGAATTATCAATTTTAGGTTATTTCGATCCAGAAGCTATGGATGTGGTACCAAAACCAAATCCAGAAGATGGAACCGTTGATATAGACTATAAAGTTGCTGAAAGGCCATCAGATCAAATTGAACTATCTGGAGGATTTGGAGCAGGTCAATTTGTTGGTACTCTTGGATTATCATTTAGTAACTTCAGTATCGGAAATGTTCTAAAAAAAGAAGCTTGGCGTCCATTACCTTCAGGAGATGGTCAACGTTTAAGTATTAGAGCCCAAACAAGTGGAAGACGATTCCAATCATATAGTATTTCATTTACTGAACCTTGGCTCGGTGGAAAAAGACCTAACGCACTCTCTATCAGCACCTATTACTCTATTCAGTCAAATGGAGAGCCTAGAAGAGCGAAAGATGATGAAGGAAATACTGTTGACAACCCAAATCGTAGGTCTTTAGACATCTACGGTATTTCAGTTGGTTTAGGTAGACGATTGTCTTGGCCAGATGATAACTTCCAACTTTATCAAGAAATTTCTTGGCAAAACTATAACGTTAATAGATGGACGGCTTTCCGTGGATTTGATAATGGACATGCAAATAACATCTTCTATAAAGCAATCTTCTCAAGAAGCTCTGTAGATGATCTAAACTACCCTAGAAGCGGATCTCAGATTAGTATCAGCGGACAATTTACTCCTCCATATTCTTGGTTTAACGGAAAAGACTACGACCAACTACCAGACTCTGAACAATTTAAGTACATTGAGTATAATAAATGGAAATTCACAGCGGCTTGGTATACCTCAGTTGTAGACAAATTAGTGATCTACACAAAAGTTGGGTTCGGTGGATTGTTTAAGTATTCAAATGATGCTCCTGAATCTCCTTTCGAACGATTCTATTTAGGGGGGTCTGGGCTAACAGGATTTAACCTTGACGCTCGCGAAGTGATTGCCCTTAGAGGTTATGATGATTTATCACTGACTCCGAGGACTAGTGGAAATGCAACAGGTGGTACGTTAATCAATAAATATACCATGGAATTACGTTATCCTTTCTCATTAAACCCTAGTGCTATGATTTATGGTTTAGGTTTTATAGAAGCTGGTAACACTTGGGAAAACTTTGACAATTACAATCCTTACAGCGTATACCGCTCTGCTGGGCTTGGTATCCGAGTTTTTCTTCCAATGTTTGGCTTGCTTGGTTTAGACTGGGGTTATAGATTTGATGATGTTCCAACAAACCCTACTATGCAACGATCTCAAGTACACTTTACCATTGGAGCTAACCTAGGTGAACTTTAAAAACTACTACAAAATGAAAAAGCTCTTCTTCTTGTTTTTCATCGGTCTTTTTGTTTCTGGCACAAGCTTTGCTCAACGCTTTGCTTATGTAGATTCAAAGTATATTCTTGAAAACATGCCAGCTTTTAAAGAGGCACAAACTGAGTTAAACGCTCTTTCTAAAAAGTGGCAAGAAACAATCGAAGCAAAAAGACAAGAAATTGATCGACTAGAAAGTGCATATGAAGCGGAGAAAATCCTTTTAACTCCAGACATGAAAGAAAAGAGAGAAAAGGAAATCGCAGAAAAAAAACAAGAAGCACTTGAATATCAAAAAGAAAAATTCGGAGTAGACGGAG
>DIYR01000185.1 GCA_002429085.1 Flavobacteriales bacterium UBA6049 | reverse complement strand
TGAGTAAACTCAACGGGATTCAATCGCTATCGCTATTAACTGAACTAATCTACATTGTCATGCAAGAAGGAGTTGTTAGAGCGCAACCCTCCTTTTTGATCACCATTTTGCCCTTCTTCACCCAATGTAAAACGAGATACTTGAGATTCTGAAGAGTGTGGTGTATTTCCTAAACTTACTTGCTTACGCACATAAGCTGGAACATTTTCTAAGTCAGAAATTGCTTGCGGATTACGCAAACGATTAGAGATATCAGAAAGCTTTTTCATTCTGTTACGAATAATGCTTTGACTCTCTTCTTGACTTGGTCTATCGTGATTTGCCTCTGGCTCTTGAGCAAGTTCCTGAGATGGCTCTTCGCGGTATTCTTGAACCGGTTCTTGTATAGGAGTTTCCTCAACTGCTGGTTCTTCTTTTACACGAATAAATGGCTCATTCACATCTGTTTGAACAGGCTCTGGATTCACCGTTTGATTACGCTGAGCTTTGTCTTGAGTTAAATCGAACTCAATAGTGCTCTGCATAATTGGATCAGCTGGTTTTACAAACGGCTCAGGCGTTTCTGGCGTTTGGTGCTGAATTGGTTGCGGCTTTGGCTCAACTGGCTTTGTTAATTCAGTAGCAACGTTATCTGTTAGCATGCTAACACGCTTTTTAGGACGCTCTACTAAAGATTCTGCTCCTGTGTTTGGAGTTTGTTGAAAGCCTGTAGCTACAACTGTTACGCGAACATTGTCTTCTAACGTTTCGTCTTGACCGTAACCCCAAATAACATCTGCTTCCATACCAGCTTCTTCTTGGATGTAATCTGTAATTTCAGCAATCTCATCCATTCCAAATTCGCTGTTACCGAATTCCATGTTTAACAATACATAACGCGCACCTTTGATGTCGTTATCGTTCAATAACGGAGATGCCAATGCCAATTCAATTGCCTTGATGGCACGATCTTCTCCTTCAGCAGTAGCAGACCCCATAATGGCAACACCACTACTATTCATAACAGTACGAACATCCTCGAAATCAACGTTTACGTGACCAGTTCTTGTAATTAACTCGGCAATCCCTTTGGCTGCTGTTGTTAGTACGTTATCGGCCTGTGCAAACGCTTCACTCATGCGAAGGTTACCATACATCTCGCGCAAACGATCGTTATTGATGATGATCAAACTATCTACATGCTGACGAATAGCTTGAATACCTTCTTCTGCTTGTTTTTTACGTTTTCTTCCTTCAAAGAAAAATGGCATGGTTACAATGGCAATTGTTAAAATTCCCATCTCGCGAGCAGCTTCTGCAATAATTGGTGCAGCACCTGTTCCCGTTCCACCACCCATACCAGCAGTGATAAATAGCATACGCGTGTTACGACTTAACTCTTCGCGTAATTGTTCTATAGTTTCAATGGCAGCATTTTTACCTACCTCTGCGATAGATCCTGCGCCACGACCTTCTGTAAGGCTAGCACCCAATTGAATTTTATGCGGAACTGGGCTTGTATCTAATGCTTGTTGATCGGTGTTGCAGATCATGAAATCTACACCACGGATACCTTGCTGGTACATGTAGTTCACCGCATTTGAACCACCACCTCCTACACCAAGTACCTTGATGATTGAAGGAGCGTCTTTTGGTAAGTCAAATTCCATATAGCGATTGATTTATTCCGTTTTTACTGTTCTAAACTTTTGTCTTCAAAGAATTCCTTACTCATGCCTTTAATCATGTCTAAGAATCCTCCCATTCCTTTCGTTTTCTGAGATGTTGGTTGCTCCGCCTCTTCAGCAGATGATTTCTTGGTACGTCTCATACGTTCGTACCCTTTCAAAATCAACCCAATACCTGTTGCAAACGATGGGCTTGTAACTTCTTCAGCACCCTTTGCTAAGTGCTCTGTAGGATAGCCAATACGTGTATCCATTCCTGTCATGAACTCAAATAACTGAGCTACGTGACGCAATTGAGATCCACCACCAGTAACGACAATACCAGCAATTAGCTTGTTTTCGTATCCAGAACTCTTGATTTCGTAATACACCTGCTCAATGATTTCTTCCATACGAGCTTGGATAATATGCGATAGATTCTGAACCGAAATTTCTTTCGGGTCTCTACCACGCAACCCTGGAATTACAACAACTTCGTTGGTGGCTGTTTCAGATGCCAATGCACCTCCAAACTTCACCTTCAATTGTTCTGCTTGTTTCTTAATAATGGTACATCCTTCTTTAATGTCTTCGGTTATGATGTTGCCTCCAAACGGAATCACTGCCGTATGACGAATAATTCCTTCTTTGAATATGGCTACATCAGTAGTACCACCACCTATATCTACTAGTACAACACCAGCTTCTTTCTCTTCGTTATTCAACACGCTATCAGCCGAGGCTAATGGCTCTAGAATCAAGTTCTCTACTTCTAAACCGGCTTTACGAACGCACTTGTAAATGTTTCCGGCTGCAGCAACTTGACCTGTTATGATATGGAAATTCGCTTCTAAACGACCACCACTCATTCCAATAGGATCTTGAATGCCTGTTTCATTATCAACAGTGTATTCTTGTGGGATTACATCAATGATGCGCTCCCCTGGAAGCATCACCAACTTGTACATATCCTGAATTAATGCATCTACATCTTCATGCGTAATTTCATCTTCGAAGCTGTTGCGCATTTTTACACCACGATGCTGCAAACTTTTGATATGCTGACCAGCAATACCAACATTTACAACGCCAATATCTACTCCTGCCTTCTCTTCTGCTTCTGCTACTGCTTTTTCAATAGCCTCAACTGTTGGTGTAATATGTGTTACTACACCTCGGTTTACGCCAAGAGATTCAGATTTCCCCATGCCTAACACTTCGAGCTTTCCGTGCTCGTTGCGTCTTCCTACCAACACTGCAATCTTTGTGGTTCCAATGTCTAAACCAACTACAATTTCCTCATCAGTTGTTTCCATAGTGCGTTCTTTTTTTACAGACAACTTGGTCTTTATACTTCAAATTGATTGAAGCATAGGCATTCCAGCCAATTTTATTCAATCCTTCCTTATAAAAAATGCGAAGGGTGTATAACTTATCCTCTATCGATTGTGCATTACCTATGATAATGGTGTGATTCCCCACCCTCGGAATTAGCTCCAAATCCCCGCTATCATTGAAATACAGCTGTGTGAATTGAGCATCCCAGAACGGATCTTTATTGATTGCCTGAATCACTAAAAAAGTTTCAAAAAGTTTGCGTTGATCCGCATCAGATTCGTTAAGAGAATCTGTATTTGAAAAATTGATATGATAATTCGTGTTAAATGCCACATCTATATCTCCGTTTACTACTGGTACTCTTGATGAATAAGATGAGGATAATGGCATTAACCAACCATCTTCATCGATGTAGAAACTTTCGCCTGATTTTGTGAAGATTCTAGCCAATGGAATACGTTGTTCGATTTGAACGAATAATTTCCCATCATGAGCTGTGTATACCTGACTTTTCTTAATAGCAGGGTATTGATCAAAAAACTGCTCTAAGTTTTTACAATCCACTTGCTCTATCGGAATGTTGTTTGACACATAACCTCTATTGATGATGGCATCTTCAATTTCGTCTTGTGTAATAAAAAAGTTACCACCGCGAGTATCTACATGTACGCTCAACTCTTGATAAGGCACCTTAGCCATTTCAGCCTCCGTGAATCCTATGATTACCAAAACGCCAACCACTCCGATAATCCAAGACGCTATGTTCCAGAACACTTTCATGATTGATATCTATTGAGAATGGGTAAAACTAATCTGTCAATATCTCCAGCGCCCAAGGTCATTAAAAGAGCAGGTTTATCGTTGGTAACGAAATCTAATACCTCGTTTGGAGTCAATAGCTGTTTGTGATCGAGCGTTATTTTCTCAAGTAAAGCAGCAGAAGTAATTCCCTCCATTGGTAATTCTCGTGCAGGATAAATATCCATCAACACCAATCGATCTGCCTTGCTCAACTCTTCTGCAAAGCCGTCCATAAAATCTTTGGTACGAGAAAATAAGTGGGGTTGAAACACCACGGTTAACTCTGTTTTTGGATAGAATTGTCGAGCTGCTGAAATAGCTGCATTTATCTCAGTTGGATGATGTGCATAATCATCGATGTAGTTCATCGATTCTGACTCATACACACGTTCAAATCTACGTTTTACGCCTTCAAATGTTGACAGCGCTTTGGCTACTTCTTGAGCAGCTAAACCACTCTCTACAGCTAACGTAAAAGCTGCAGTAGCATTCAGTGCATTATGAATACCGGGTAAAATAAATTCGAATTGAGCAAGTACCTCATTCTCTTTCTTGATGGTAATGAACTGTCTTCCATTTTGAATGGTTGGCGTTTGCAACTGGTAATCACCAATATTCAACCCATAAGAAATCATACGTTTTTCAGAAGTCAATTTTACCGATTCGTGAACTACCAACACATCATTTACCAAATTAGCATACGATTGAAACTCTTGTGTTAAAGTATCCGCAGTTCCATAAATATCTAAGTGATCGGCATCTGTATTGGTAACAATAGACCCTTGAGGACTTAATTGTAGGAAAGAACGATCGTATTCATCTGCTTCTACCACGGCAAATTTCGCTTGTGCATCAAACAAGAAGTTCGATTGGTAATTCGTCATTACTCCACCTACAAAAGCATCTACACATCCTTGTACAGACTGTACGATATGAGCCACCATGGCCGAAGTAGTGGTTTTACCATGTGTTCCTGCAACTGCCAATGTTGGAATTTCACGAGAAATCATGCCCAATACTTCTGCACGCTTCTTCATTGGAATGTGATGCTCTTTCAAAACATCCCATGCAGAATGAGTAGCTGGAATAGCAGGTGTATATATGCACAAATCGATAGTATAAGGAACAAGTTCAGCAAGATCATCATACACCACTTCAGCACCTTCGGCTTCTAAGGCCTCAGTCAATGGAGTACAAGTACGATCATAGCCTTTCACTACTTTTCCTTGGGTTAAAAAATAGCGAGCTAAGGCGCTCATTCCGATGCCACCTATCCCTAAAAAATATACGGTATGGATATGATTCAAAATCATTTATTCGCAATCCTTACGGCTTCTTCTGCTATTCTTAATGCTGCATCTGGTTTACCTAATCCAGATATCTGCTTTGCTAATTCTTCTTGTTTTTGCTGATCAGTAACCAACGTTAATACTGTTGAAACTAACTGATCGTTTGCCTCTTTATCGGCTATATGAATGGCTGCATGATGATTTACCAGTGCCATCGCATTTTTGGTTTGGTGGTCTTCTGCCGCGAATGGGAATGGAACCAGAATACATGGTTTTTTAACCAAGCACAATTCTGAAACGGCTATAGCTCCTGCTCTTGAAATCACCACATCTGCCGCAGCATAGGCTAATTCCATTTTCTGTATAAAATCAAATACTTTGATTCCTTGATCTGCATAAGGAGTAACTGCTTGTTTCGCTTCTTCAAAGCTTGGTTTACCTGTTTGCCAAATCAACTGCACACCTGCTTCTACCAATTTTGCCACACTCGGCATAATGGCACGATTGATTGATTGCGCACCAAGGCTTCCACCTACTATCAGGACGACTGGTTTAGCAGCATCCAATCCGAAAAAGGACATTGCCTCATTTCGTTTACCTTCTATCTGAGTTACCTGCTGACGAACGGGATTTCCTGTAAACAATACTTTATTCGATTCGAAATATTGATCCATGCCCTCGTATGCAACACATACTCGCTTCGCATTTTTCCCTAGAATACGATTTGTCATTCCAGGGAAAGAGTTCTGTTCTTGAATAATGGTTGGAATACCTAGAGCAGCAGCAGCTTTTAAAGTAGGCCCACTAGCAAACCCACCTGTTC
>DIYR01000080.1 GCA_002429085.1 Flavobacteriales bacterium UBA6049 | reverse complement strand
CATCAGCACCAACTTCAGCACATTGAATAACGTGCATGGTGTGGCGTACAGACGCAGCCAAGATTTCAGTTTCAAATAAGTAGTTGTCGTAAATATCTCTAATTTGAGAAATCAACTCCATTCCGTTGGTAGATACATCATCTAAACGACCAATAAATGGACTTACAAATGAAGCTCCAGCTTTAGCTGCTAATAATGCTTGACCAGCAGAGAATACCAAGGTACAGTTTGTGTCAATTCCTTTGCTAGAGAAATACTTTAATGCTTTTACACCATCTTTAATCATTGGGATTTTTACCACAATGTTTTCGTGTAATTCAGCTAGTCTTTCTCCTTCACGCACCATTCCATCAAAATCTGTACTGATAACTTCAGCACTCACCGGACCATCTACTACCTCACAAATGCGAACGTAGTGATCTAAGATATTTTGCTCTCCAGTGATACCTTCTTTCGCCATTAACGAAGGATTGGTAGTTACACCATCTAATACACCCAATTCATGTGCCTCTTTGATCTGATCTAAATTGGCAGTATCAATAAAAAATTTCATGTGCGTAAACTATTTGCGATTGTTTGAACAAAAATAATGGCTTCCGTTAGAAACTAAGCCGAAAGAGTAGTGGAATGTCCACAGGTTTTACACAGTCTTTTCTTTAGGCTGCTCTGCTGGAATTTTCTCTACAATGTATCGGTTGGCATACGATTCTGGAAGCTTGGCCTTTAAATGACTCAACATCACATCTAAGCCCTTGCTGTAGTGAGAATTGTTTGTGATAATTACATGGCAATCATCACGATAAGGCTTTAAAAATTGCTTATATGATGGTGTTACGTGGTTTTCCCAGCGGTAACGAACATCAGCTTCATCATATCCACGCTCGTGTGCATCACGCTTAATGCGTCTTTCTAGCTTCACGTGCTCACGTGCATCAATAAATACACGTAAGTCTAGGGCTTTGCGAATTTCTTCGTAATGGAAAATGAATAATCCTTCCATCACAATAATAGGAGCAGGCTTTACCACTAGGTAACCAGGTGTTTTACCCTCTTTGTTAAACGTGTACTCCTTAATAGTGATTTCTTCACCTTTTCGAATTTTAATCAGATCTCGGTAAAACTGAACCCTATTGATAGAATCTGGAAGGTCGAAGTTTACTTCGCCATTTTCGTCCAGTTGCTGTTCATCAATGGGTTTGTAATAGTTGTCTTGAGAAATGATGCAGATGGAGCCTTTTGGCATATTGGTTTTCAGTTCTCGCAAGAAGCTGGTTTTTCCTGAGGCACTACCTCCTGCGATACCAACGATATATGGCTCAAAATTCATTGTGCAAAAGTACACGCCAAATAAAAGCAGACAAGTATTCGCTAATTTTACCCCACAAAAATTCTAGAATATGTTTATTCGTTGGTCACTTGTTTTAGTAGTAGCGCTTCTCAGTCAGTCTCAACTTGCTATTTCTCAGAAAGCTTATGCTTGGTATACAAGCGAAGGAAAAGAGATTGATTTTGATCAAGTAATTAAGAGATCATCTAAGACAGATGTGTTGTTGTTTGGTGAGTTACACAACAATGCGGTGTGTCATTGGATGCAATTAGAGTTACTAATGGCATTGCACGAGAAGGGGGAAGAATTGCAGTTTGGAGCAGAAATGTTAGAGGTAGATGATCAAGCTATTTTAAATGAATATCAAGCCAAATTGATTACCGCTAAGCTGTTTGAACGCGAAGCAAGACTATGGCCTAATTACGATACAGATTACAAACCAATGGTAGATTTCTCAGTTGAGAAGAACATTCCGATAGTTGCTACCAATGTACCTCGCAGATATGCTTCTGTTGTTGCTAAGAAAGGACAAGCTGCATTGCAATCGTTTACAGAAGAATCGCAAGCATGGATGGCACCACTTCCATATCCATTCAGCATGTCAACCCCTGGCTATCAAGAAATGTTAGATATGATGGGAGGACATGGTTCTGGTCATGGAGCTTCGGGCGAAAACATGGTGCAAGCTCAAGCAATTAAAGATGCAACTATGGCTCACTTTATTTTAGAAAATTGGAAAAGAGGGAAGTTGTTCTACCACATCCAAGGAGATTTTCATTCGGCTAATAGAGGCGGTATTGCAGCTTACATCAACGAATACAATGCAAAACGAGAGGTGTTGATCATTTCTACCGTAGAAAGTGAATTTGTTGAATGGGATGAAGGATTAGCAGGAAGAGCAGATATTATTTTGGTTGTGAAGCAGAACTTTACAAAGACGCATTAGTTACTCCGAAACACTGTTAGAAGGGGATTTCTTTAACAGCTACATCTTGTACGCTTAATATTCTATTGATTTTGAGTTAAAATTCCATAGGAAAAATTGACATTGCTCATTTTCAGTTAAGTATGACTATTTGAATAGTAATTTATGCATTACCTTAGGGTAATCTTAAACTATGCCATGTGCCACAAATTTGTGGTAAACCTGTTCAATTATGTCTTACATAGCCTTTAACCATGAAGAGCTAGTAAACTTGAATTATTCTCTTAAAAGAGAACTCATTCGAACCAACCGTTTTGGGGGATACGCTAGCTCTACCATTCTTAACTGCCACACCAGAAAATACCATGGGTTATTAGTGGTGCCTCAGCCACAAATTGATCATGAGAAGCATGTACTCTTAAGTTCCTTAGATGAAGTTATTCTCTCAGGAGAGGGTGTTTTTAATTTAGGGATTCATCGTTACCCAGAAAAGTTCTTTCCAAAAGGACATAAGTATTTATCTGAATACGAGGTGAATCCTATTCCGCGATGGATTTACAGAGTGGGAGACATCACTTTTTCCAAATCCATCATTTTCGAATCATCTAATCATCGTGTATTAGTGCGATATGAGGTATTAGAAGCCTCAGAACAATTCACACTAAGGTTAAACCCGTTTTTGGCATTCAGAAACTATCACAGTCTATCGAAAGCTAATGTTTCCATTAACACCAAGTATAGAGAAGTTACGAATGGTGTTACATTTAAACCTTATGATGCATACGATGAGCTGTTTGTGCAATGCAACCGAGAAGTAGCGTATCAGCATGCGCCAGATTGGTATTACAATATTGAATATCAAGAAGAACAGAAGAGAGGTTATCCGTATCAAGAAGATCTGTGGGTGCCTGGTTTCTTTGATGTTCAGTTAAAGAAAGGCGATCATATAATTATTTCAGCAGGTCTTTCAATTACAGACCCACCAAGTTTAGAAGCTCTTTTTCAATCGCAAGTAGATCAACGTACTAATAGAAAAGATTTTTACAGCAATCTCGAAAATGCAGCAGAGCAACTCATTGAACAATACAACGGTCATGCAAGGGTGTGCGCTGGCTTACCTTGGTTTGGAAGTTGGGGAAGAGACACTTTCATTGCCCTACCTGGTTTAACGCTTCCTTTTGGAAAAACAGAAGTATTTGAAAAAGTAGCCGATACCTATTTAGAAGATCTAAAAAATGGCTTGTTTCCGAACATTGGTTATGGAGCGAATGCTGCCTACAACTCGGTAGATGCACCAATGTGGTTCATTTGGTCAGTGCAACAACTATCGAAAGTAAATGGCTATAAAAAGAACGCTTGGAAGAAGTATGCTGATGCCATTCAAGAGATTCTCTATGCATATAAAGATGGTGTGAATGAGCATATCTGGATGGGGAATGATGGGCTCATTTTCGCACGTAAACCGGGTTTAGCTCTTACATGGATGGATGCAGTTACACCAGAAGGACCAGTAACGCCAAGAGATGGAAAACCAGTAGAGATTAATGCGTTGTGGTACAATGCCATTGTGTTTGCGTTATCTCAAGCTAGAAAAACAAAGGACAAGCAATTCGTAGACGATTTTAAGCATCTTCCTGAAATCATTAAGCAATCGTTTGTACAGCAGTTTTGGATTGAAAGAGAAGGATACTTAGCTGATGTGGTTTATGAACATGCTCGTGATGAAGCGATGAGACCAAATCAGGTGATAGCATGCTCTATGGAATACCGTATGCTGAGCGATGAGAAAATAGCCTTAGCACTTGAAAACGTGCGATCTCAGTTGTTAACGCCTCGTGGTTTGCGCACATTATCACCTCGCCATCCTAGTTATGTTGGTGTGTATCAAGGCGATCAAACTACACGTGATAGAGCGTATCATCAGGGAACCGTTTGGACTTGGCTAGTTGGTCATTTTGCGGAAGGGTGGTTAAATGTTTATGGTCAACAAGGAGTACGTTTCATTCAAGAATGGATCAACAACTTCGAACCACACTTATTTGAGGCCGGAATAGGATCTGTTTCTGAAATTTTCAATGGTGACCCACCTCACGAAGCACGTGGCGCTATTAGCCAAGCTTGGAGTATTTCAGAACTCATTCGTGTGATCAACATGTGTAAAACACAGGAGGCACAATCATGAAGGTGTTGATGTTTGGATGGGAATTCCCTCCACATATTTCAGGTGGGCTTGGTACGGCATGTTATGGGTTGGTGAAAGGATTGGCATACCACGGAACTGAAGTGGTTTTTGTGGCTCCTAAACTCATGGGAGATGAAGATAGTGAAGGGTTTAACTTGTTGAGTGCAAGTGAGGTTGATTTAACGTTGACACGTGAAGAAGCCGAGCTAATTTGGAGTAAGATGACCATGATTGGAGTTGGATCTTATCTTGTTCCTTATCTATCTCCACAACAATTCAAAACCTATACAGAAAGCGTAGTTGTTGACGAAAAACGAGTGCATGAAGAGGTTTTTCAAACCCGATTTCAGTTTGAAGGGAAGTACGGAAAAGACTTATTTCAGGAAGTTTCTCGCTATGGGTTAGTAGCTGCTAAAGTTGCTAAAGAACAGGATTTCGATGTGATTCACGCACACGATTGGATGACCTATCCAGCAGGAGTAGCGGCTAAACAAGCGTCTGGTAAGCAATTGATTTTGCATGTACATGCTACCGAATTCGATCGTTCTGGTGAGCATGTGAATCAACGGGTTTATGACATAGAACGTGCTGGAATGGAAGCCGCAAATAAGATAATTACGGTGAGTAATAGAACACGAACCATTGTAATAGAGCGCTACGGAATTCACCCTGATAAGGTTGTTACTGTGCACAACGCAGTAATCACTTCTCCCGAAGGAAAGAAGCCCAAAAAGTGGGTAGACGATAAGATTGTAACCTTCTTGGGCAGAATTACTTATCAGAAGGGACCTGATTATTTTATTGAAGCAGCTGCAAAGGTGTTAGAACGCAGTTCAAATGTCCGTTTTGTTATGGCTGGAAGTGGAGATATGATGGAGAAAATGATCAAGTTGGTTGCTAAACATCGTATAGGAGATCGTTTTCATTTTACTGGTTTCTTGAAAGGTAAAGAGGTGAGTGACCTTTTCAATATTAGCGATGTATACGTAATGCCATCCGTATCTGAGCCTTTTGGTATTTCTCCACTAGAAGCTATGCAAAGTAGAGTGCCCGTAGTTATCTCTAAACAAAGTGGAGTTGCAGAAGTATTACACCATGCCATCAAAACAGATTTTTGGGATATAGATGCCATTGCTGATGCCATTTACGCATTAGTGCACTACGATGGTTTATCCCGCATGTTTAGAAGTCAAGCCCGAGAAGAAGTAGAAGCCCTTAAGTGGGATGAAGTAGGCTATAAAGTGTCAACCATTTACAAATCGCTAGTTCCATAATCATGAGTACAAAAAACATCTGCTTTTATTTTCAAGTACATCAGCCAGTAAGGTTGCGTACGTATCGTTTCTTCGATATCGGAAAAGATCATTATTACTATGATGATTTTGCAAACAGACAGATCATGAAAAAAGTAGCGGATAAATGCTACTTACCTATGAATCAGCTATTATTAGATCTCATTTATCAGCATGATGGTCAGTTCAAAGTATCGTTCAGTATTACTGGTACAGCGCTAGATCAGTTTGAGGCTTTTGCTCCAGAGGTTCTGGAAAGCTTTCAGCGATTAGCTGCTACTGGATGTGTAGAATTCTTGGCTGAAACCTACAGTCATTCCTTAAGCTCGTTACAAAGTAAAGAAGAGTTTATGTATCAAGTACATAAGCATAGCGAGCGAATAGCAGAACTCTTCGGAATTACACCAACTGTATTCAGAAATACCGAATTGATTTACAATGATCACATTGGTGAAATGGTATATCAAATGGGGTATAAGGGCATGCTCACTGAAGGTGCTCGCCATGTATTGGCATGGAAATCGCCTAACTTCTTGTATTACCATCCATCAGAACCAAAACTAAAATTGTTACTAAAGAACTTTCGGTTGAGCGATGATATTGCTTTCCGTTTTAGTGAGCAAGCTTGGAGCGAGTGGCCATTAACAACCGAAAAGTACATTGACTGGGTAAAGGCATTACCATGGAATGAGGAAGTAATCAACTTATTCATGGATTACGAAACCTTTGGTGAACATCAATGGGAGTCAACTGGAATCTTTGATTTTATGCGCGCTTTGCCAGAACGTATTCTCAACGATACAGAGTTTACGTTTCATACCCCAAGCGAAGTAATTCAGCAATTGCAACCTGTTTCAGCATTGCATGTTCCTGATACCATTTCATGGGCAGATGAGGAAAGAGATCTAACAGCATGGCTGGGTAACGATTTACAAGATGATGCTTTCCAGGCATTGTATAGCTGCCGAGAGATGATAGATCAATGCGATGATCCAGCACTTTTAAGAGACTGGGCATACCTGCAAACAAGCGATCATTTCTACTACATGTGCACCAAGTTCTTCAACGATGGAGACGTTCACAAATATTTCAATCATTACGACTCTCCTTATGAGGCTTACATCAATTACATGAATGTGTTGGCAGACTTTAAGGCGAGACTTCAAACCGAAATAAACAACCAACCTGATACACTTAAACCCTTTTTAGAATATGGAACAGAATCAATTGAAGCCCGACTGGATTTTTGAGGTTAGTTGGGAAGTATGTAATAAAGTAGGTGGAATACATACTGTTTTATCAAGTAAAGCAGAGATTCCAAAAGGTCGACTAAAAGAACAGTACATCACCATTGGGCCAGATCTTCATCCAGATCAACCAAATGCAGAGTTTGTTCAGGGCACAGATTTATTTCAAGATTTTGAAATGCATCTGCGTGGAATGGGTATTCCCGTGCGTATTGGGTGGTGGAATATTCCATCTTCACCATTGGCCATTTTAGTAGACTTTAAGCCATCGTTTCAAGAGAAAGACAACATTCTGAGAGGCCTGTGGGAATCCTTTAAAATAGATTCGTTACATGGGCATTGGGATTACATCGAACCAGTTGTGTTCTCATATACGGTTGGTAAGGTAATCGATGCGTTTTATCAGAAGTACATCGGTAAACAAGAGCAAGTTGTAGCTCATTTTCATGAGTGGATGTGTGGAGCCGGAGCACTTTACTTAAAACAACATAATCCGCATGTTGGAACGGTATTTACAACTCACGCCACTATGATTGGTAGAGCTATGGCGGGCAATGGTTATCCCTTGTATAGCATGATTGAAGATGCAAAGCCGTACGATATTGCAAACAAAATCAACATTCAGGCAAAGCACAGCATGGAAAGCAATGTAGCTTTTAGGGCTGATGCCTTTACTACGGTGAGTGATATTACGGCTAGGGAATGTGAGTTTTTACTAGGCAAGAAACCAGATGTTGTTACACCAAATGGTTTTAATCCAATTCACATAGCGGCTACCTCTGAGGAGCTTAGCCGTAAAAGAAGTAAAGCCAGAGAGAGATTACTTCAAGTTGCTTCTGCAGTAACTAGCGAGAGCTTTCCTTCTGATACTGCCATCTTGTTTAAAAGTGGTAGATACGAATTCCATAACAAGGGAATTGATTTGTTTTTAGATGCATTAGGACAGTTAAAGCAAACGGAGTTAAAGAGACCTGTAGTGGCTTTTGTATTGATTCCTGGTGGACATGGTGAGCCTTTAGATGGTGTAATTAATGCAATGAGTGGAGAAACTCCTGAAGATCTTTCAGTAGAAAGGGGAGTGCTAACACATAGCTTGTTAGATGAGGGGCATGACCCAATTTATCAACGAATTTTAGAAAGAGGTTTGCAGCATCGTGATAGCCAAATTCATGTGGTGTATGCTCCCGTTTATCTGCTGGGTAGAGACGGAGTGTTCAATATGGATTATTACGACCTGTTGACAGGCGCAGATGCAGGAGTATTCCCGTCTTATTATGAACCATGGGGATATACACCACTAGAAGCAATTGCAGCAGGTGTTCCTACTATTACCACAACCATGGCTGGATTTGGTTGGTGG
>DIYR01000199.1 GCA_002429085.1 Flavobacteriales bacterium UBA6049 | reverse complement strand
CATTTGTCGGCTCAGTTATGCGCAGGTATTTTATGCAATTAGCCTATGATGGCACAAACTTTAGCGGTTGGCAACGTCAGCTGTCTCAACGAACCGTTCAAGGGGTAATTGAAGAGAATTTGAGTAAAATTTTGCGTGGTGATATTCAAATCACCGGATGTGGACGAACAGAGGGAGGTGTTCATGCAGCCGATTACTATGCGCATTTCGACTGCGAAACAGAAGTTGATGTAGATACAACACGTTACAAACTGAATAAAATGTTACGCGATCAAGTAGTGATTCATGATTTGTTTGAAGCCTCAGATCGTATTCATGCACGCTTTTCAGCTACACAAAGAGCGTATCGTTATTTCATATTAACCAAGCGCGATCCATTCAAAAGAAAGTATGCCTGGTACATTCCATATGAACTAGATGTGGATTTGATGAATGAAGCCGCTGCTACCTTATTAGAGTACAAGGATTTTGAATCGTTCGCAAGAAGTGGCTCAGATGTGAATCATTTTAACTGCGATGTACGTAAAGCAGTGTTTACCCGTCATGGAGATGAGATACATTTTGATATTGCAGCCGATCGTTTTCTCCGTAATATGGTGAGAGCAATTGTAGGTACGTTGATAGATGTAGGGTTAGGAAAACTAAGTGTAGCAGATTTCCGTTCAATCGTAGATCAAAAAGATCGTACCAAAGCCGGAACTTCTGCAAAGGGGCACGGTTTATTTTTGTGGGATATTCAATACAACGAACTGTTAGAATCATTTAGAAAGTAGATGGCAAAGTCAGTAAGCGGAAAAGCATTTGATTTACAACTCTTCTCACGTGTGTTAAAATACGTGAAGCCCTACCGCAAACGTTTTGTAACTACCGGTGTGTTAACAGTTGCTCTTGCGTTTTTATCACCAATTCGTCCTTGGTTAATTCAATACACAGTAGATGAATCTATTGTAAAACCAAACGGTACATTACTGTGGCAATTGACATTGGTAATGTTTGTGATTTTGATTGCCGAAGCCGCTTTACAGTTTGTACAAACCTACATGGCCAATTGGGTGGGGCAGAGCGTAATTAGAGATTTACGGGTTAAAACCTATGACAAAATTGTTGGTTTTAAACTCAAGTATTTTGATGGAACTCCTATTGGTACACTCGTTACCAGAGTAATATCTGATATAGAAACCATCTCAGATATTTTCGCAAACGGTATCCTTATCATTATTGGAGATATATTGAAATTGGTAGTGGTAATTGCCTTTATGTTCTATACAGATTGGCGTTTAACGTTATTCAGTTTAGCACCAATTCCCGTATTGATAGTTGCTACCAATATCTTCAAGAATTACATCAAAGATGCTTTTCAAGATGTGCGTACTGCAGTTGCTAAACTCAATGCATATGTGCAAGAGCATATTACAGGAATGAACATCGTTCAGATCTTTAATCGTGAAGAGCGTGAGTTAGAAGAATTTCGAGCAATTAATAAACAGCACATGCAAGCGCATATTCGCACGGTATGGGCTAACTCGGTATTTTTCCCGGTGGTAGAAATACTAAGTGCTGTTTCACTTGCATTGCTAGTATGGTGGGGAGCAAAAGAGGTAATTGATGGACAAGTTTCGTTGGGGAATTTGGTGGCATTTATTCTATATATCTACATGTTGTATCGTCCAATTCGTCAGCTAGCAGATCGATTCAATACCCTACAGATGGGTATGGTGGCTAGCGAACGCGTGTTTAAGATACTAGATACCGAAGATCATATTGTTGACAACGGAACAACACCAATTACTCATTTGAATGGTGATATTGAAATCAAAGACTTGTGGTTTGCTTATAACAATGAAGATTGGATCTTGAAAGACATCAGTTTGAATGTGAAGTCTGGTGAAACGGTAGCGTTTGTTGGTGCAACAGGAGCAGGTAAAACCTCTATCATTAATCTGATTAGTAGGTATTACGAGTTTCAGAAAGGAGAAATCAATATTGATGGGGTTCCTATACGAGATTATCCACTGAATGAGCTGCGAAAGCAAGTAGGTGTGGTACTGCAAGATGTGTTCTTGTTTAGTGATACCGTATTGAATAACATCACCTTAAACAATCCTGAAATTACACGCGAACAGGTTGAAGAAGCTGCTAAGTTAGTTGGGGCGCATGAGTTCATCATGAAGCTACCTGGTAATTACGATTTCAATGTGCGCGAACGTGGAGGTATGTTAAGTGTAGGGCAGCGCCAACTTATAGCCTTTATTCGTGCATACGTATATAATCCAAGTATCTTGATTTTGGATGAAGCTACCAGTAGTGTTGATACCGAGAGCGAACAACTTATTCAAAATGCAATTGATGTATTAACAGCCAACAGAACTTCGTTGGTTATAGCGCACCGTTTAGCAACCGTTCAAAATGCAAGTCGCATTGTAGTACTAGAAAAAGGGCGTATTGTAGAGCAAGGAAGCCATCAAGAATTGCTGCAACAAGATGGTCATTACAAAGAGTTGTATGAATTACAGTTCGTAGAGTCGGCTGGCTAACATTTCTAAGTAGCCTAATCTGTAACTAATATTACAGTTACCCCGTTCACTGTGATGTTACTTTGCATGAAATAAAAGAAGAAAGGACCTATCATGGCAACTAAGAAATTAACAACCCAAGGGTTTAAAGAAATATTTTTTGATTACACTCAAAAGAAAGAGTGGGAGTATAATGGTGAAAGACCCGCAATAATTGATTTTTATGCTGATTGGTGTGGGCCATGTAAGGCAGTAGCTCCAATTTTCGAAGAATTGTCTGATGATTTTGACGGTCAAGTAGACATTTACAAAGTTGATACAGAAGTAGAGCAAGAACTTTCTGCTGTATTCGGAATTCGTTCAATTCCAAGTATTCTATTCGTTCCGGTAGGAGGTAAACAACCAATGATGCAAGCTGGTGCACTTCCGAAAGAAGCATTAGAAGAAATCATTCAAAAAGAATTATTGGTAGCGCAGTAACATGCGCAAGTTGGTTAGTTTTTTGGACGTCCCGAATGATGTAAGTCGTTCGGGATTTTTTAGTGCCAGTTGATTTCAATTAGAACACAGTCAAACGTTTAGATTTGTAGAATGAGATACTTAATAGTTGCAGTTTTTACTGTTTTTACGTTGTCGGGTTTTAGTCAAGGAAAAGGACTTGAACTAGCAGAAGATTTGTTCTATAACTTCCGTATGGATTATAGCTATCAAGAGTATCAAAATGAACTGGCAGCGTATTCGTTAGATAGCTTAGCAATGGAGCTAGATACCGATCAAAAACGCATTACTTTTTGGGTGAATATTTACAATGTATATGCGCAAATCAAGATGCAAGAGAATCCATCTGGATATCAAAAGAAGTTCAAATTCTTCGGAGAAAAATCCATTGTAATAGGAGGAGAATTGTTTAGCTTGAACCAGATAGAGCATGGTATTCTTCGTCATTCTAAATGTTTGCTAACCAAGGGAACAACTAACAAATTGTTCGTGGGCAAGCGCGAAAAAATGTTGCGTGTACAAGAACTAGATGCTAGAATTCACTTTGCCTTGAATTGTGGGGCAGAAAGTTGTCCACCAATAGCATTTTATGAAATGAATCATATCAATGAGCAATTAGAGGTTGCTACCGAAGGATTCTTACAGACGAGCACAACATTTGATTCTACTGCAAACCAAGTAGAAGTATCTCGTATTCTAAGTTGGTACCGAGGTGACTTTGGAGGCAAAAAAGGAATTGTTGCTTGGTTAAAAAAGTACAAAGTGATTGCCGGTGATATTCATCCAAAGGTGAAGTTTACAAAGTACGATTGGAATCCAACCCCAAAAGATTACCAAGAAAAGTAACTACCACAAAGGACATTATGAAAAAGAAAACGGCCATTATAGGAGCTACGCCTAGAGAAGGTAAGTATGCATACCAAGCTACTCATCGTTTAAAAATGCACGATCATCCAGTAGTTCCACTTGGTGTTAGAGCAGGGGAAATAGATGGAGAGCAAATCTTGACAGATTGGCCTAATACCATAGAAGATTTAGATACCGTTACTATGTATGTTGGACCTGCGCGTCAACCCGAATTATACGACTACATCATTGGTCTTTCTCCAAAGCGAGTGATATTTAACCCAGGTACAGAAAACAACGAGTTTTATCAAAAATTGAACTCAGCTGGAATTGAGCACGAAGAAGCGTGTACTTTAGTACTATTAAGTACCAATTCATACTAAGATGAGATTTTTAGTTAGCATTCTTTTCACCTTGTTGGTTGCATCAAGTTTCGGCCAAAATTCTGTTGCAGTTGCCAATACTAGGTTAGTAGCTAGTTGTATGCTAAACGATAGTAGTTTGGCTATATCTGCTTCAGATGTAGATGTAAGTGTGTTTCCTCAAAATGGAGAAATTACCGTTGAATTCAGTAATACAAATGCTAGAGACATGACTCAAAATGCTGAAAAGTATTACGCCAAAAGAGAATTTACGTTTCATTGGAAAGCCACCGTTTATGGATTGATGGATATGTTGAAGAATGCTTCAAATTCTGTTGAACAAACCGAAGGAACAGTTGAATTAACAATAGGAACGAATAGCCAAGAGCTCCCAGTGACATTTAGTGTAGAACGTGTAAAAGGTACAGGTGGAGTCACTAAAATGGCAACGTTGAAAGGTAGTTTTGATCCGAATTATTTCGAAATGAATACAGAGGAGTACAAGTGGGACGAAGAGTTTAACTACACCATTATTTTTAGAACAACGGTGTATTAAACTGATATTCATCAGAATTTAGAATGATTTACCTCATTCCAAACTCCTTTTAGGGTGCTGATCTTTGCTAGTAATCAGCAGCGTAAAATAATGAATAGTTTAATTCAGAAGTATAACATTCCAGGACCACGTTATACCAGTTACCCAACGGTTCCTTATTGGGAGGAAGATTCGTTTTCTGCATCAAAGTGGATTGAATCAGTAAAAGCCACATTTGACGCTACCAATTCAGATCAGGGAATTAGCTTATATATACATCTTCCGTATTGCAGTACGGCATGTCATTACTGCGGGTGTAACATGAAGTACACCTTGAACCATGCAGTAGAAGGCCCATATATAGATACTGTATTACAAGAATGGCAACTGTATTTGAATGAGTTATCTGGCATTCCAAAAATTGCGGAAATACACTTAGGAGGAGGAACCCCAACGTTCTTTAGCCCAACTAACTTAGCTAGATTAGTCAATGGAATTTTAGCACATGCAGAGAAAATGCCAGAAGCTCACTTAAGTTTCGAGGCAAGTCCGCATTCTACATCCAAAGAACATTTACAAACCCTATTTGATTTAGGGTTTACACGCTTAAGCCTTGGTGTACAAGATTTTGATCCAAAAGTTCAGGAAATGATCAATCGTATTCAGTCGGTTGAATTGGTAAAGAGCGTAGTAGATCAAGCACGTGAGATAGGGTATACTTCCATTAATTTCGATTTGATTTATGGCTTACCTCTACAAACCATAGATACCATTCGCCAAACTTTTGATGCTGTGATGGAGATGCGACCAGAAAGAATCGCTTATTACAGTTATGCACATGTGCCATGGATAAAAGGGATTATGCGCAGATTTACAGAAGAAGATTTGCCGAAAGGAGATGCAAAAAGAGCCCTATATGAGCTCGGAAAAGAGTTATTAGAGTCTGATGGCTATGTAGAGATTGGTATGGATCACTTTGCACTACCAAATGATGAGTTGGTTAAGTCGAGTGAGGCAGGAACTTTGCATCGAAATTTTATGGGGTATACAACTACAAATACCAAATTAATGATAGGTTTGGGGGCTAGCTCAATTAGTGACTCTTGGGGTGCTTTTGCACAAAATGAGAAGCATATTAGGACCTATCAGAATCAAATTGCTAAGGGTGAATTAGCTGTTTTTAGAGGCCATGTTTTAACAGGTGAAGACCTAGTGATTAGACAGCATATTTTGAATATAATGTGCAGATTAGCAACAGATTGGTCTAGTTCTAAACTTCAAACATCTTCATGGAATGAAGGCCTTCCTTTGTTAGAAGAAATGATTCAAGATGAACTAGTAAAAGTATCCCCAAATCACCTTGAAATCTCTGAAAAAGGCAGACCATTCATCCGAAATATTTGTATGGCATTTGATGCCAGATTAAGACGCAAACAACCCGAAACACGTATCTTTAGCACCACGATTTAACTCTTCAGCATGAAAGCAATAATTTATCCAACTGATTTTTCTGATGCAGCCAATGGCGCATTGAAAATGGCTACTCAATTAGCGAACCAATCTGGAGCAACGCTGCATGTTATTCATTCAATAGATTCAGTTCAACGCTATGTTGATATGAGCTTGTCATCAACAGGAGATCCAATGATTCCAGGTTTTGAGCCGGAGTTGTTAATGAAGATGATTGAAAAGCAGAAAGAAGAAGCGCAGAAGGAGTTAAATGCAATTAAGTTGGTTTTGTCGGATAAGAATGTATCTGTAGAGACGCACCTTAGTTCCGGAGAGTTAGTTGATGATATTAACAACTTGGCCGAAGAAATTAATGCAGATTTATTGGTGATGGGAACTCATGGTTCTTCCGGTTTTGAAGAAGCATTTGTGGGAAGTAATGCGCAAAAAGTAGTTCGTCAAAGTCATATACCGGTATTAACCGTAAGAGAAGTTCCTGAAGAGTTTGAAGTAAAAACTATGGTATATGCTTCAGACTTTTTAGAAGAAGAAATTAACCGACAAATTCCTCGTGTAAAGAATTTTGTTGACTCTTTAAATGCTGAACTTCATTTGCTTCATGTAAATACTCCAGCATATTTTGAGCAAACAGACGATACTTTAGAACGTATGGAGAATGTTGCCGAAGAATATGAAGTAGGTGAGTCAATGCTATATATATATAACGACTTCAACATTGAAGAAGGAATATTGAACTATAGCAATTTGGTTGGTGCTGATTTAATTGTACTAGTTACTCATGGCTTTAAAGGACTAAAAAGATTGATGAGTGACAACGTAACAGAATCAGTAGTAAATCATGCAAAATTACCAGTACTAAGTTTACACATCAAATAAGAGACATTTAACCCGATCCAAACCTCGGTTAAATCAATGGGAAACAGTATTTCACTTGGTATTCAACGTTTTTTTGAGACGTCAAGCACGCGTGGCGAATTGTATGCAAAAGAGTATATCTCTTCTCAGTATACAAAAGAGTCAGACTATTCTGTAATTCTCAATAAGTTAGATGACTTGTTTAGGATAGAAACAGATGTGGAAGTATCATTTGTTTCGAATGCACGAATGGGAGATACCACTCCTAGAATGTTGAAGCAAGTTTTCCATAATCGATATTTTAAGGTTCAGTTAAGTGATACCGATATTCAAATTGATGGGTATAAGAGAGATTTACACCGAAGTAGATTGATTATTCAAGCTCATACTTATAATGACGAACTTTTTATGGTGAGGCATTCATTCAAATGTTATGAAGGAGAAGATTTAAAAATACTCAAGTTGCTTTCTGATAAATATGGATTGGAGAACATCTCTTCTATTTTCGATTCTGTAATTGTGGACCCAAACAACGTTGCCGTGTTTGTGGAACAACTCTTTGGGTTAGACATTAGCTACTTGAATTTAAACTCACGATTCTTCACCGAAATGCAATCTAGAGCTAGAGCTGAAGAGGAAGAAATGTTGCGCCAAAAACGAGAAGACGAATCTGAGATTCTAGACTTGATCTAGTTAGGATCTACATCAGGAAGAACTCTTACTTTTCTATATTCAGGGTGTCGTTGCAAATGATCGATACATTGCTGAATTTGAAATCTTACTTTTCTCGATGAAGCTTCTCTTGGCAGTTTTAGCATGATTTGTTTGTGGTAGCGGTTTTTTATTCTAGCAATCAAAGGATATTCAGGACCAAGAACACGTTTGTCAAAATGTTTTCGTAACAAAAAGGCTAACTCATTGGCAGCATCATTCACTAATTCGCGTTGCACGTGAATAACAGTAAACTTAACCATTCGAAAATAGGGAGGGTATTGAAACTGTAACCGTTCAGCAACTTGTCGCTTATAGAATCCTGTGAAGTCTGTTTGAGAAACGAGTTGCACAATTGGATGATCAGGTTGATAAGTTTGAATAACCACCTCACCTTGATCCTTTTTTCGTCCAGCGCGGCCAGCAACTTGTGCCATTAGTTGAAAGCTTCGTTCATGGGCTCTGAAATCTGGAAAATTGAGCATCGCATCAGCATTCATTACACCAACTAGAGAAACGTTTTCAAAATCTAAGCCTTTGGTGACCATTTGAGTGCCAACTAATACATCAATTTCTTGCTGTTGAAAACTGGTCAGTATTTCATCAAAGGCATGTTTTCCGCGTGTAGTATCCAAGTCTAATCGTTTGATTTTCCAATGTGGATACATTAAATGCAATTCATCTTCAATTTTTTCTGTTCCAAATCCTTTCAACTCCAAAGTGGGAGAACCACATTGATCACAATTTCCAGGCATTTGTCTGTTGTACCCGCAGTAGTGGCACTTTAACCGTTCAATGTGTTTGTGATACGTTAGGTTCACATCGCACCTCGTACAACTAGGAGTCCATCCGCAGGTAGTACATTGGATATATGGACTAAAGCCTCTCCTATTTTGGAATAAAATGGCTTGTTTTCCATTAGCAATGGTTTGCTCTAATTTTTGAATAAGTAAAGAGCTGAAATGAGATTTCATCGTCTTTTTCTTCTGCTCCTCTCGTAGATCAGCCAATTCTATTCTGGGTAGTTCAACTCCCCCAAAACGCTTCAATAAAGAGGCAAAACCATACTTTCCTTGCTGTGCTTGATAAAACGATTCCACAGAAGGAGTGGCAGAACCTAGTAATACATGCGCTTTGTTTTGTTGTCCTAAAACAATGGCTGCATCTCTTGCATGATATCGTGGTGCTGGATCGAACTGCTTAAATGAGGCCTCATGTTCCTCATCAACGATGATTAATCCTAAGTCTTGAAATGGAAGGAAAATAGCCGATCGTGCACCTAGTACTACCTTGTACTTTCCAAGTAACATGTTGTTCCAAACCTCGGTTCGTTCTTGTTGATTAAATCTAGAGTGATATACTCCAACATCTCCACCAAATTGGGCTTGTAAACGTTTAATAATTTGAGTAGTTAGTGCTATTTCAGGTAAGAGATAGAGAACCTGTTTTCCTTCTTGTATATAATCGTGAATTAGGTCAATGTATACCTCTGTCTTTCCACTTGATGTAACACCATATAATAAAGACGCAGGGTGTTTTGGTAACTGCTCTTTGAGAATCTCGTAACATTTTTGTTGATCAGCATTCAATTGCTTTCGCTCAGATGAAGCTTCAATGACTTCAAGTCTCGAAATTTCTTGCTCATCAAGCACAAAAATTCCTTTATCAACCAAAGATTTTAACTGAGATGAACTAGCATCAGCTTTCTTTTGTAAGGCAACTTTTGGAACAGGAACAAGGGCACCAGTAAAGAATCCGCTCATCTCTACAAAGCGCATTAATAGAGCCGTTTGTTTAGGAGCTCTAGCCAATTGGTTCATCACTTCGCTCAAAGTAGACTCGGTCTGATATTCTTTAGCTAAAGAAACCATCCAAATGGTTTTAGGCTTGTATTGCTCCTTGACTTCTTCTTCAAGAATTACAATACCCTTTGCCAATAAACTTCGAATAATAGGATGAACCGTTTTTATGCCCAAAATGGCCGAAACATCGGCAATGGAAAGAATCTCTTGAGCTTGCAGAGCTTCACATATCAAGTATTCTCGATCCGTTAACTCATCATCGTTTATCTCTTCAAATGATTGGTTCAGAATCAACTTTGATTCACTGTGTAATTGTAGAGCGCTAGGTAATGCAGCACTCATTACATCTCCAAGATTACAGAGGTAATACTCTGCAATCCACTGCCAAAAACTCAATTGATTGTCTAATACAATTGGAGCGTCATCTAAAACATCTTCAATGTGTTTTGCCTGGTATGAAGTAGGAGCTTCTGTATGTGTTTCAAGTACAATGCCAGCATATAATTTTTGCTTTCCAAAAGGAACAATTACCCTTACTCCGCGCTGAACAGAATGCTGCCATTCGCTTGGAACAAAATAGGTAAATGCCTTAGGTACAGGTAGAGGTAAAATAACTTGAATGAATGTACTTGGAGTTCCTTGCATAGCAATGTTCAAAGGTATTCATACACCCAAATAAGACGCATTCCATAATGCATTATACTTGTCTTTATGGTTTTAAGTTGGATTGATTGGGCCATTATGGCATTTTTCATACTTGCTTCAGTTGCAATAGGCTTTTATGCTAAGAATAAAGCGAACGAAGGATTACAAGGTTTCTTTTTAGGGGGAAGAAACTTGCCGTGGTATTTGGCGGGCATTTCAATGGTTGCAACCACGTTTGCTGCTGATACACCATTAGCAGTTTCTGAACTTGTGGCAAATCATGGTATTTCTGGCAACTGGTTATGGTGGAGTTTTCTAGCAGGAGGAATGTTGACTACCTTCTTTTTTGCCCGATTGTGGAGAAGGGCTAACATCGTCACAGAATTAGAATTCATTGCTATACGATACGATGGATCAGCAGCTCATTGGCTCAGAAATATTAAAGCCGTGTATTTAGGAATATTCATGAATAGCATGGTAATTGGCTGGGTAAATCTGGCTTTGAATACTCTGTTAATTCAATTTTTTGGTATTCCAGCAAACCAAGTTTGGTATTTTACGGCTGGGGCGATGTTGTTGGCCGCAGCATATAGTGCTGTAGGAGGATTGTTGGGAGTAGCATTGGCAGATACTCTGCAGTTTTGCATCGCTATGATTGGTACTCTTGCACTAAGCTTCTTAGTAGTTTCTAGCGAAGAAGTAGGGGGAATTACAGGATTGAAAGAAACTTTGCCTTCTTCGTACTTTGATTTTTTTCCATCACTTACTAGTAGTGACGAGTTAGGTACTACGTTGACGCTTTCTATTGGAGCTTTCTTTTCGTTTGCATTTGTTCAATGGTGGGCTAGTTGGTACCCCGGAGCTGAACCAGGTGGAGGAGGTTACATTGCTCAACGTATGATGAGTGCCAAAGATGAGCAAGGTGCATTGAAAGCAACATTGATGTTTCAATTGGCTCATTACTGCTTGCGTCCTTGGCCATGGATTTTGGTAGGATTAGCTGCCGTTGCTTTGTATCAACCAGAATTTGCAACAACTCAATTTCCTCAACTAGAACAAGTTGAAGTGTGGAAGGTAAGTGGTGTTAGTTTAGAAGAAGCACGTATCAGATTATCTGATCAAATTGAAGAAACCCCTGAGTTGAATAAACAATTATCGTTTTACTATTCGCCCAGAACTGGTTACATACAAACTATGATTGACTTTCTACCAACAGGGTTAAAAGGGTTATTATTAGTAGCATTCTTCTCTGCTTATCTAAGTACGATTTCTACCCAGCTTAATATGGGAGCAAGCTTTGTTGTAAACGATTTGATACTTCCTAATAGAGGTACTCAACCTTCAAAACAACAAGTGGTATATTGGAGTAGAGTTACAACCATTTTGTTAATGATTGTTGGGTTAGCTATAACAACTCAACTCAATAGTATAAGTGGAGTTTGGGAGTTTATCATGGAAGCAGGAGCTGGACTAGGAATGGTTCTTATACTTAGATGGTACTGGTGGCGAATCAATGCGTGGAGTGAGATTTCTGCCTTGTTAGCTCCCTTTATTGGCTACTCCATTAGCCACTTTGTGTTGGCACCTTCACTTGGAGAGGCCTTTATCTCGCAAAAAGGAACTTTTTTGTTTACAGTTGTCTTTACTTCGATAACTTGGGTTATAGTAACGCTCCTTACTCCAGCAGTATCTGACGTTAAGTTACAATCGTTTGTAAATCGTGTTCAACCAATGGGGGCATGGAAACGATTTACACAATCAGGGAACTCATTGACTCCACTATTTATGGCATGGGGAGGAGGAGTATTACTGGGCTATGGAGCATTGATATTAATAGGAAAAGTTATTTTGCAAGAATGGGGAGATGCATTATTTGCACTAATCTCTTGTTTAGTAGGTTTCTATTTTGTCCGAAAATGGTTTAAATCTGAAATAGAAAATTGATTGAGCCATCTGTCCGTTGATGGATTTCATTTACCAGTACTCCCTAGATTTCTCGGTAATCCGTGCGATATTCTTTATCCTTGCGGTCGAATAAAAATTTGCTTGACAAAAATGAAGAAGATGTTACTACTCGCATTTGTGGCTGTCTTTGGGTTAAATACCTGGGGTGTTGCAAATGAAGGCATGTGGTTGCCAATGTTCATCAACAGATTGAACTATCAGGATATGCAAAAAGTGGGGCTTAAGTTAACCCCAGAAGAGATTTACAGCGTTAATAACAGCTCTTTAAAAGATGCTATTGTAATGTTGAGTGGTGGTAGCTGTACGGCTGAAGCCATATCTAAAGATGGATTACTGCTAACAAATCACCACTGTGCTTTTGGAGCTATTCAAGAAAATTCTTCTGAAGATCATGACTATCTTACAGATGGGTTCTGGGCGATGAGCCGCGACCAAGAGTTACAGGCTCAAGGAATGACCGCTTCATTCTTAATCAGAATGGAAGATGTTTCTGAAGTAATTAATACTGAATTGGAAGGAAAGTCTGAAGAAGACAGATTTGCAATTATCAAATCAATGTCAGACTCTATTCGTTCAGCTGCAACAGAAGGAACACACTACAATGCAAGTGTGAAATCTTTCTTTGAAGGAAATGAATTTTACCTGTTTGTTTATGAAACATTTAGAGATGTTCGTTTGGTTGGAGCACCTCCATCGTCTATTGGTAAATATGGTGGAGATACAGACAATTGGATGTGGCCTCGTCACAGAGGTGATTTCTCTATGATTCGTGTATATGCTGGTCAAGATGGTAAGCCAGCTGATTACAGTAAAGACAACGTTCCTTTCCAACCTCGTCATCACTTGCCAGTAAGTATGAAGGGTGTATCTCAGGATGATTTTGCTATGATTATGGGATACCCAGGAAGTACAGATCGTTACTTAACTTCTTTCGGTGTTGAAATGGCAATTACCAAAGATCAACCTGCACGCGTTAAAATTCGTGGTGAGAAGTTGAAGATTTGGAAAGAGGATATGGATGCTTCTGCTGAGATTCGTATTAAGTATGCTTCTAAGTACGCTGGAGTAGCAAACTACTGGAAGTACTTCATAGGTCAAACAGAGCAAGTAAAGAACAACAAGGTTCTTGATAAGAAGAAAGAAGAAGAAAAAGCATTTACAGCTTGGGTTAATGGAAATAGTGATAGAAAAGCGAAGTATGGAAATGCACTTCCAAGTGTTGAGAATGCCTACAAAGAGCTAGATCAGTACATTATCACTAATACCTATATCCAAGAAGCATTATTTGGCTCTGAAATTTTAGTAATGGCATATCGTATGCAAGCGCTAAGAGGTGTTTTAGAACCAAAGGAGCCAGATGCTATGAAATTGAATCAGCAAATTCAAAGTGTTAAAGCGAGAGTTCCAGGATTCTTCAAAGATTATAATGCACCAACAGATCAGAAGGTAACTGCAGCTATGTTGAAGTTGTTGTATGAGGATGTAAATCATGATCAACTTCCGGAGTACTTCTTAGAAATGGTTAAGAAAAACAAAGAAGACTTTGATAAGATTGCTGAAATGATCTTTGAGAAAAGTGTAATAGATAACCAAGAAGATTTGGAAGAGTTCTTATCTGAACCAAGCAAGAAAGTAATGGATAAAGACCCTGCTATCTTATTGATGGGGACTTTCTTAAGTAAGTATAGATCTGAGATTGCTCCAGCTGTTCAAATGGCATATGGTTCAATGGATCAAGGAAATAGATTGTTTGTTGCAGGTTTAAGAGAGATGCAACCAAATCGTAAGTTCTATCCAAATGCAAACTCTACAATGCGTTTGACTTACGGGCAAGTATTGGATTACACTCCAAGAGATGCAGTGAAATATGATTTTGCTACAACTATTGAAGGGGTAATGGAAAAAGAAGATCCAACAAACCCAGAGTTTGTTGTGCCAGAGAAGTTGAAAGATCTTTACAATAAGAAAGACTATGGGCAATATGCTAACAAGAAGGGCGAATTGCCAGTGTGTTTCTTAACAAATAACGATATCACTGGAGGTAATTCTGGTTCACCTGTAATCAATGCAAATGGAGAGCTTATCGGTTGTGCATTTGATGGTAACTGGGAAGCTATGAGTGGAGATATTTTCTTTGAAGATCAAATTCAAAGAACAATTGTAGTAGACATTCGCTATGTGTTGTTCATTGTTGACAAGTATGCGGGTGCATCTCACTTAATTGATGAGATGACTCTTGCAAGAGATACAAAGAAACTACCTGCTGAAACAGAAGGACAAGTTAGCCTTCCTGTTGAAAGAAACTAGTTACTTTATAAAAGATACTACGAAAACGGGCTATTCTAAATAGCTCGTTTTTTTTTGATCATTTGTAAGAGTTTAGAGCGTTTTACTTTCAGTATAAACGTTGAAAGACTACGAGGATAATCGCGAGTTATTGAGTTTCATTTTTTATACATTATCTTTTGCTCCGCATAGTAGGCAACCAATTTGGGGAGAGGGAGTCTACATTAGTGATAAAGACGCTGAGAATGAAAAGACTAATAATTCTATTAACACTTATTGCACTTGTTCAAATAGGGTTTGGACAGTGCAATATTTCTATTGTAAATACTACTACAGACACGTTGTTTGTGCCTTGTGCATCCTCAGTTGTTTTGGAGCGTGATACGTTAGGTTCATTTGCACTAAATAACGATTTTAATAGTGGGACTATTGGTCCTGGATGGCAGTCAAATGCTTCTGCTCAATTAAATAATCCATGTGGAGTAAAAAGCTCTACTTATTTGTGGTTAGGTCCTAATGCAGCGAATCCTCGAGAACTTACTACAGTACCTCTTGATTTATCATGTGGAGGGCAAATATGCTTTGAGTTTAGAATGGCAATTCAAAGTGACCCTTCCCCTTGTGAAGGTCCTGATCAACCAGATGAAGGTGTGGCATTACAATATCAATTACCAGGGTCATCTGTTTGGGATACAATATTTTACTTTGAACCCAATCAATTTGGTTCATTAAATGCAGCGTACCCTGGTGCAGGAGATTATACAGCTTGGACGACTTATTGTTATGCAATTCCTTCAGCAGCAGAGCTTCCAAATGTTCAGCTTAGATGGGGGCAAGAGTTTGCCACTGGAGGTTCTTCAGGAACTTCTCCCTACGATCATTGGGGATTAGATTCTATTACCGTATCTCTGAATTGTGGTAATATTGAGAATTTATGGAGTACAGGAGATACTACCCGTTTCACAAATGGGACAATAGCACTTCAAGATGAAACTTATTGGGTAAGAAGAATTGTGGGAGCAAACTCTGTATCACCTGACACTTGTTTTGACTCTGTTGTTGTATCTCCTCAGAATCCAATCATTAATTTGCAGCCTGCTTATGATCCTTTCTGTACAAATGCTGATGCAGATATTTTTATAAACCCAGCAAATTCGCAATACATAGATACAAATTATACTTATCTATATCAGTGGGGGCCGGCTGCTTTGTTTGACTCAACAGCACCTAATTATGCGCTAATTGAAAATTTGAGTTTTGATACGTCTATTCATTATCAAATTATGCACCCTGTGTACCCACAGTGTGTTGGTTATGATACTGTTTCAATATCCGTTTCAGGTGTAGAATTTGATTCTATTAGTACGAGAATTCCTGAATGTTTCCGAGATATCAACTCGTCAGCGGTATTCTTTTCATGGACTAAAGAATTATCACCTCCAATCACCACGCTTTTCAGAAACGGTGTTTGGACTAGTGCTACAATTGCAGATTCATTTACAAACCTTGCTTCTGATACATTTACGCTGATCATTGAGGATGTGAGGTGTTCTGATACACTAGGATTTAGATTTACTACTCCTGATACTGTAAAACCTGATACGTCAAAATTGATCTTAGATCTCTGTCAGTTGCAAGAGAAAGTTCAAGTAGTAAATGGAATTAATGGAACAGCACCTTACGAGGTATTCTGGGATGGTGTAAGCGTTGATCCTCTTAGGATAAAAGCATACAATGATACTATTGTAGATCTATACATTGTTGATGATAAAGGCTGTCAGAGTCTTACATACCCAATATCTTTTGAGGTTCCTGATCCTTTAGCAATAGTACAAATAGATACAGGGCTTTGTCCAATGACAGAGTTACCGTTGTACGCGTCTACCACAGGTGGGTTAGGGCCAGATTATTATGAATATACATGGCATAGCGGTCTCAAAGATTCATTGATAACTGTGTATCCAAGACCTGGAAATTCATATGGAGTAACAGTAGAAGATCATTGTGTATTCCCAATCGATATGACTCCTAATGTAACGGTATTCAATGTTCCTGACGAGGGATTAACAGTAACACCTGAGATTTGCTTAGGAGATTCAGTAATACTGCAGGCTCCATATCAAATGGAATACTACCGTATTGCGATTGATAATTACGATACTCTTGATCAACCATTCAACGTGATTTACCCGAAAGAATCGGGTACATATGAAACTAGGATGAGAATTGTAACTCCATTAGGATGTGAGAAACTAGATACTACTTCATTCATTGTATATGATTATCCTGAGGCAGCCTTCAGTTATGACTCTACTCAAGAGTATCAAGTAAGGAGAAACGCGGTTGTAGATTTCACAAATGAAAGTGTAAATAATGCTTCGAATCAATGGGTATTTAGAAACGAGATTGTAGGCAGTTCAGAAGATCTTTCTTACGAGTTTGAAGAAGCTGGAAGACATTTCATAGAATTAAGAGTTAGTAATCCATTGGGGTGCTCTGACTCTACAACAGGAATGGTAATTATAGCGCCAGATCAAGGATTGTTTATTCCAAATTCGTTTACTCCAAATGGCGATAATTTAAATGATACTTGGGAATTTTATGTCCCTGATCATGTGGATGAATTTGATCTGTGGGTAATTGATAGATGGGGAACTGTTGTGTGGGAAAGTCACGATAGAGAGAATAACGTATGGGACGGAACTAGTTCTAAAAATGGAGAAAAGGTGCCAAGTGGAACATACGTTTACAGACTTTATATAGCTTCACCTGAAAGCGAATTAGATTACCAAGAAGAGCTTTCTGGTACTCTACAAATAATTCACTAGTTTACATCAACTAGTACTAAAAAGGGCCACTTTCTAGTGGCCCTTTTTTATGATTTTAACTTTTGAAATTCAACTGTAAATATGCTGCCAACAGTTGGTTCACTTTGAACGGATATTGAACCGCCTAAAGCTTCTATTTGATTCTTGACTAGAAATAGGCCTATACCTCTGGCTTTTGGATGGTTGTGGAATGTTTGATTCATTCCAAACAATCGATCTTTATAGCGTTCAACATCGAAACCAAGCCCGTTGTCTTTTACTTTCAAAATGTAATTGTTTTCATATTCAGTCCAGAATACCTCTACTTTATTATGAACTTCAGGGTTTCTATACTTAATAGCGTTAGAGCATAGGTTTAGTACAATACTTTCGAAGTACGGCCTGTTACTGTAAAGACCAGATTTTGATGGAATGTGTAGATCAATTTTAGTGGAAGAACGAATAATCTCAGGTTGCAATACTTCCATTGTATTCACAACAATTTCTTTCACACGGATGTATTCAAGATCCATGTTTGTATCTCCTTGAATAGAAATGATCTTGTTAAGATTATCCAATGTTTTTAGTTGATTGCTGCTTACGTTTTCGAGCATTGATAGATACTCTTGTCTATCAGCTTCATTTGTAGAGAGTTCAAGTAACTTAATTAAACTATGAAGATTGGCAGCATGTGATCGAATATTGTGTGAGACGATATAGGTAAACTCTTTGAGACGTTTATTTTGATCTCCTATTACACCTATAGATTCGCGCAATTCAATCTCACGTTCTTTAATATCCGTTACTTCTTTTCCAATTCCAAGTAGCCCATTGATTTCTCCATCAGCAGATTTGAGCGGTATTTTACTTAATAAAAACCATTTTTTACCATCGGGATGATTGACTAAAACTTCACTATTGATAACTGGGTTTCCTGTCTTGATGATTTCCTCGTCTTGCTTTTTAAATCTATCTGCTAAATGCGTAGGGTAAAGATCGTAATCAGTTTTTCCAATTAACTCTGAAGCGTTTTTCTTTCCTTGAAACTCAATATCGGCTTGGTTTACCAATGTTCTTTTTGAATTCAGATCTTTTAAGAATACTAAACTTGGTAAATGATCAATGATGGTACCTAATAAATTACGTTCTGATCTAATTCTCTTTTGAGCTTCAACGAGTTGACTGATATCTCTTTCAACAATAATGTACTTTTCAAGAATTCCCTCATGGTCGAAAACAGGAGTGAAGTTACAATCCATCCAATAGGCATCTCCAGCTTTGGTGTAATGAAGCATTACTTTTGAGAATGCCTTTTGCTTGGCAATTCCTTCAAGTATAGATGTAACGTCTTCTTGATTCGTATCACTACCATATAAAACGCTAGATGGAGTTTTGCCTCTTGTTTCTTCAAGAGTGTAACCATATAAATTAGTGAAAGCTTGGTTTATCCATTGTATGTGAAGATCAGCATCTACAATTTGAATGGAATCGGATGTTTTTGATGCTACAAAAGAGAGCTTCCTTAATTCTCTATTTAGAGCTTTAATTTCGGAGATATTCTGCTTAACAATTAGGAATTGAGTTCCACCTTCTGCAGATTCTTTGAGGGGAGTAACTAAAACAGATTCCCAGTATTGTTCTCCAACCTTGTTCTCAGAGAGTATTTCACCACTCCAAGGGCTACCTATTTGAATTTTGCTAATGATTCGTTTGTAATCATCATCAGAAGCTTCGAGTGATTTGAATACAGGTTGTTTGCTTCCTATAATGTCTTTTTTTGTATGGCCTGAAGTAGTTAGAAAATGCTTATTTACATAGGTGATTTTGAGATCTTGGTTTGCAACGATAACAGACATTGGGCTATTTTCAATTGCAGAGTGAAGCATGGTTATCTCCTTCTTACTTTCAACATCAGAAGTAATGTCTCTTACCAAAGCAGTAATTTCTTCTTCACCACTTAAGACCATCCGAGCTTCATAATGACGATGTCCTAGCTCTGGTAAATCAAGCTCATATTGAACCATTTGCATTTCACCACTTCTAAATAATCGCTCAATGGCTACTTCTACTTCAAGTGCAATTTTTCGTGGGAGTAACTCTTTACAATTTTTACCAATAATGCTTTTGTCCTGGATTATCAGTTCTTCTTTTCTGGCTTTGTAGTATAGGTACTTGCCTTCTCTATCAAGTCTAAATATGAGATCTGGTATCCCTTCAATGAGTGCTTGAGCTTGTCTTTCTTTACGGTTAAGCTCTTCATCTTTATGAACTCGATCAGTAACATCTCTTGCTACTAGAAATGTTTCTTGTAATTCGCCAAAGTCATTGTATATAAACGAAAAATGATCTTCTCTCCAAATGTAATGTCCGTTTTTATGAAGTATGCGGTAGAGCCAAAGAACTTCTTTTCGTCTTTCTAATACTGCATTATTTAAAAATTGCTTAGTGGCGGCTCTATCAAAAGGATGTATAAGATTGTATAACTCTTCTCTCGAAAAGTTCATTTTCTCGTCATGAGAGTATCCCAAAATTTTAAGGTACGATGGAGAAAGGTAGGTGTATCTGCCATCTTTTCGTATTGCTAAACCATCAGAAGAAAATTGTGAAAAAGCTTCAAATATCTCTTCTTTTACTTTTCGTTCTTTGTCTTGATTAAATAGTTGTATAGCTCCTGCAATGTTATTGGCAAAGAGCTGAACAGTATCAAGTAAAATTTGAGATAACTTTTGATTAGTGGGAGAACAAAATGCAAGGAATCCCAAGTACTCTCCTTGATTAATTAAAGGAAAGAAATGTGGTGTTCTATCTGCTCCTGAGTGTTGTAAATATGAACTAAGTAATTCTTCACTTAGTTGTTTTTCAGTAATGTATGTGTTCTTGTGTAAATGCTGTTCTAACCAAAGCAAGTGAGCATCTGTAAACTGAAAGGTCTGTATACTATTGTATTCACCATAATGAGCTAGCCAGAGAGAATCATTAATTGGAGTATTTGAGTAGACTACAACCTGCTTTAAATCAAAAAAAGATCCAAAAGAATCGATGGCTTTATTTATTACTGGAATACAGTTTTTAGGAATCATATTTGCAAAACTCAAACTAACTTCCAACTGCAAGCGCAGTGCTTCTTGCATTCTAACTAGGGCTTCTCTTTTATTTTGCTCTTCGGTAAGATTTTTTACGGTAATGATACTTCCATGAAACTCCCCATCGTTTCCGATAATTGGACGGTTAACATAATGGCCTAAAAATGTAATGTTATCTAAGCCTTGAAAAAACGTTTCTCCACTATGAGGAATTCCTTCGTATGTGGTTTTATGAAAGTCTAGAACCTGGTTGAGGTAATCTTTTTCTACTGTAAGTTTAAAAAATGGCTTGCCAATGGCATCTTCTTCGCTTAACTCAAAAAGGTGAGATGCCTGTTGGTTCATAAATAGAATATGACCTTTATCATCTAGCTCTATGGTAGCATCGTTATCATGAACTACTAGTTTTTCAAGGTAGTTTAATCTAGCTTCGTCCCTCTTGAGCTGCTTTAATGCAACGGATAGATTATCTTTAGTATTCTGACAAGTTGTTTGCTCCAATATCCCTTCAAGAGAAGCTCTAGTTGTTGATTCGGAGATGATTTGACTTTCATCTGATAGCATGACGTAGAATGCAATTTAATACTTGACTAAAATAGCAGAGGAAGAATAGAAAGGGCACAGAAAATGTAAAAAACACTAATTCAAAAGAGCGCTCTTAATTAGCTCAAGATTTTCTTTTGATAAAGGTTTGTTGATTAACCCTTTCACTTGCTTGAAAGTACGTGCTTTATCTGCATCGTCTGTACTAATGCTAGATGTAACAACCCAAACAGGAAGCTCTCGCACAACTTGAATTTCACACTCTTCTAACTGAGTTAGGAAATCCCAACCATTCATAATGGGCATATTTAAATCAAGCAAAACGGCTTTCGGCAAATTTCCGCTTTTTGCAGCTTCAGTTAACTTTCGCAATGCCTCACGACCATTTTCGGCTTGAATTACTTCATCGGTAATTCTGAACAGTTCGATTTGTTTCATCGCAATTGTTCTAAAAATGATGTCATCGTCAACTAGTAAAAAACTCACAGTTATAACTTAGGGTTAAACGAGGCATTCTTTTGCATTGGAAAGGTACAACGAAATAAATAGTTGTTATTTTAACCAAAATCTCAAATTGATGCTGCCTAAACTCAAATGACTTCGTTTTTCTGTCCAATTTTTAGAACGATAAGCCAACAGAGTGCAATTCCAATTAAAAATGCAATCCAATTTGGTAGTCCCATTGCTGTGCCAATTGTACCAAGGGTAATCGAAACAAAACCAACGGTTAGAGCATATGGCATTTGTGTTTTGACATGCGAAATATGGTTACATCCCGCGGCTAATGAACTCAGAATTGTGGTATCAGAAATTGGAGAACAGTGATCTCCTAAAACAGAACCAGCTAAAATGCAACTTACAAGGTTGTAGAAAATTGGTAGCGTTTCTGTTAATTCATAACCGGCTTCGGTACAAATTGAAAAAGCCGTTGGTAGCAATAAGGGGTAAAGAATGGCCATTGTTCCCCAACTTGATCCTGTTGAGAACGAAACCAATGCAGCTAGAATGAATGTTACAGCTGGCAGCCAGATGGGGCTTAGAGACGGTGACCATAAACTTTCTAAGAAACTTGCAGTTTCCATATGCTCAGTAACACTTGCTAAAGACCATGCTAGCAACAAAATCATCATTGCCGTAACCATGGTTTTATAACCAGCAATTACTACTTCCATCGTATCAGAAAGTTTCATGATTTTTTGAGATACAGTCATTAATATAGCTAAGATTAATCCACATAAAGATGACCACATCAGGGCAACATAAGAGTCACTGTTTCCAATGATTACACTTAGTTTTCTAAATAAACCTATATCTGAACTCCATGTTTGAGCATCCCATCCGGTATATACTAAGCCAATCATGGTTCCTAAAATAATTACTGCTATTGGAGCAATTGCATTATACGCTTTAATTGGAGCTTTGTCAGCAGGTTCAAACAAGGCCAATTCAGCAGATTGTATCCCACTAGCTCCTTCTCTAATGCGTCCGGCTCTTGCATCCTTTTCTACAGAAAGCATTGGCCCAAAATCACGCTGGTACCATATCAAAATTAAGATGAACACCAAGGTGAGAATAGGGTAGTAGCTGTATGGTAGTGAGTTTAAGAAAATGCTGTAGGCTCCTTCATCAAGCTCAGGTATTTGTGCTACACCTTCTTCTATGTATCCAAGTTCGGCACCTATCCATGTGGTAACAAACGCTAGTGCGGCAATAGGTGCTGCTGTAGAATCTACAATATATGCGAGTTTCTCTCTAGATACGTTTAGTCTATCTGTAACGGCACGCATAGTATTGCCTACAACCAACGTATTGGCATAATCATCAAAGAAGATAGCAATTCCAAGAACGTAGGTCGCTAATTGACCACTTCTTGCATCTTTCGCATATCTACTGATATACTTAACCACTCCCTGCATACCTCCATTTTTGGAAATTAGAGTAACAATGGCTCCAATGGTCATAGAAAAAATAATGATAGAAATATGCCCTCTATCAGCCATTGCCTCAACCACGTATGTATCGAAAATGCTTAGCAAACCGCTCCAAATACCTTTTACACCGTTTGAGTAAAAACCAATGATTGCACTTCCTGAGAATATGCCTAGAAACAATGAGGTGAGTACCTCTCTAGTTATCAGGGCTAAGAAGATGGCTAAGAGTGGAGGAATGATAGATAACCAGAGGGGGATAGGGTTTACCGAATATGTAAGAGATTTCTCATTTGCTCTGAATAGTATTTCGGTATCCTCGGATTGAAATGTATATTCTATGAATACATGCTCGCTTCCTTTGGATAATTCTATGTTTTCCCCGTTAATAGAGATGAGAGTTCCATCAACATCATGAACTGGAATTTCGTATGAAACACCGGCCATGATCCATTCTGGTATTTCTAATGATTGAGCATCAACAATTTGATGGCTTCCTAGAATAAAAAAGAAAAGCAGTAGTAATCTACTCAGTATTTGCATGGCGGTAAAGATAACAAAGCGATTGAGCCTGTTACAATACCTCTATGGACGTATAATGGAGAGAGAGCTAGGTTTTATTTCAATGTTTGCTTCTCCACTAAACTTAATTGCTTCTCCATCAACGTTCATCACAGTAGAATCGGTTACAATTTTAATGGATTTGCCCTGCTTGCCAGTTTTGTAACGAGATGCATCAATACTTTTTGTAACCATTCGCAGTGCAATATCTGCGGCAGCAATCATAGGAAAAGGTGTTATAGTTCCAATATCTAATAACCCATCTCTTACACTAGCCAAAGGAGCTTGATAGAAGTTGTTTCCAAATTGAGAAGCATTAGAAATAGAAGTCATGAAGTTATCGAACGAATAATAGTCGCCATCTATATCAATATCAATCTTCTTGGGCTTGTAGCGTTGCCATTCTTGTAAGCAGATTCTCACGTATGCTTGAAGTCCTCTCGTTTTAGACTTACTCATTTTATAAGCAACAACTGCATCGAAGCCAAATCCCACCAGCATCACAAACGTTTTGTTGTTTACAGTACCAGTATCAATTTGTTGAACCGTACCAGTCAACAATTGCTGTAACGCTTCTTTAGGATTCATACTAATACCTAAATGCCTAGCAACTCCGTTTCCTGATCCTCTTGGAATCAAGCCCATTTGACCATGATGCTTAATAACAGACTGAGCAACTTCGTTTACTGTTCCATCTCCACCAACTGCAACTGGAATCAACCCTTCTTCAATGGCTTTAGAGGCCAATTCGCTGGCATGCCCTGGGGCTTCTGTAAAGAATAATTTAGAGAAGTCAGCATGCTGTTTTTGGTAGTCTTTAATTATTCGTTCGGCTCTAGAATGACCATGACCAGCAATAGGGTTAATAATAAACCCAAATTTTCTGTTAGAATTAGGATAACTCATTATGGATCATTCTATAATTATATGCTTGAATAAAAGCTTGCAGTTTTTTTAGTAATTGGTCAGTTAATTCAGGTTGCAGGTGTTGTAAATCATGTTCTTGATTAACATCAACATCATATTCAAAAACGCCTTTAACTGATGTTCCGTCAAAGATCAATACGTATTGGTTCGTAAGAATTTGATACCGATTGTTTGTAAATGTTACTACAAATCCTTCAGCAGTTTCACCGATTACTTCACCAAAGCTAAAGTATGAATTAGGGTAACCAAGCCAATTGAGTAGGGTAGGAGTAACAGATAGCTGGTCAGTTGCTAAATCTATGGTTCCTGTTAAAGTAGTATCGCTGGGATGATAAAATACTAATGGAATTCTAAATACACCTACAGAGTTATTATACCTAGGATCTGTTAGATAACTTGCATGATCGGCTGTAATCACGAACAAAGTATTGTTGAACCAAGGCTGCTGCGATGCCTTTTTAAAGAATTCACCTAGGGCATAGTCGGCATAATTAACTGCTTTGTAAATAGGGTGAGGACCTTCATTGAATTTACCTTTAAGTCTTTCAGGAATAGCATACGGATGATGAGAAGACAATGAGAAAAATGAACTAACAAATGGTTCTTTTTCTTTAGACAATTCAGTGGCATAGAAATCAAAGAAAGCATCATCGAAGATTCCCCAGTTGCCATCAAAATCGGCTTCTTTATTCGGATATTCATTCATGCCAACATACCTATCAAAATTGGCTAGACTCATAAATGATTCAAATCCCATGGTTCCGTTTGCACCCCCATGATAAAAGCTAGAACTGTAGCCTTTTTCTTTCAATTTATCGGCAATACTACTGATGTGATTAGAGGCATACGTAGAAGTAATGTAAGGAGTGTTCATTAATGGAGGTAAACCAGAAAGAACAGCAGGAATACCATCTATACTTCTTTTACCATTGGCAAAAAAGTGACTAAAATCTAATCCTTTAGATAAAATGGAGTCTAAAACAGGTGTGTAACTGATTTTCTGTTCTGGGTGATAATGTCCAATATATTCAAACGAGAAACTCTCTAAAATTAGAATAACTACATTTTGATCTTTGAATCTACCATTGGGATTTGGGGCATGATTAAATGTCCATTGGTTTTCAACTTCTTCTTCTAATAAGTAATCCAGCTCTTCCAAATGTCCGCTTTCAATTGTTTTGAGCATAGTAAACGGAGTATTCAACACCAACGGGGTGTATTTAGCAGAAACAACATTTCCTGCATCTACTAATGAAATAGGAACTAACTGTGTTCCGCCACGAATACCTAGTACCCATAACCCAAGCATTGCTAAAGTAGTTGCACCAGTAACACCGTACTCCGAAAGGTTACTTGGGGCAGTTGTTTTAATACGGTTTGTAGCTAGCTGATATAGTTTGTCGCTCGAATAGAACATAATTCCAGCGATTACAAACAAATGCCAAAAATCAAGGGCATATTGCCCTACTAAACCAATTGTATTCGATTCACCTTGCAAGAATTCAAACAACTCAAAAGTGCTCCTTCGAAATGTGAAAGGATAAAACTCCACATCAATCATATTCAGAGTAATAGCAATAGTATTACTAACATGAAAAAGGACACGAAGTGCAGTATTCCAGTTCCATTTTACCCACCAACTGATTAAAGAAACCAAGATAAAAGGAAGAAAAAGCCATGATATAGCTGAGATATCAAATCGCAAACCGTAAAAAACAATTTTCCAGTCGGCACCTTCAAAGAAATCTGCGTTGAAACTCCAAAATAGTGCTCTTCCGATGATAAACATCAGTAAACCAACACTAAGCTGCACTAATAATTGATATCCTTTACGAAGCATTTTCATTAGAGCTGGCGAAGATATTACTTAGCATCTAATCTGATTTGAAGTAATAATTACGTAATTATCTTTCTCTCGGTTGCAATCCGTTTGTAAGGTTGATTGTTACCATTTCAGAATGGCTAAATTTGACGGCTCGAAAAACGAACAACATAGATGAATTTTCATACAGAATCATTCAGCAACGAAGAACTTGTTGAATTGTATCAATTACTCCTTAAACCTCGCCTAATTGAAGAAAAAATGCTTATTCTCTTGCGCCAAGGGAAAATCTCGAAGTGGTTTTCTGGCTGGGGACAAGAAGCTATTTCAGTAGGTGTTACTTACTGTATGAAAGAGGAAGAATATCTACTTCCAATGCACAGAAATTTAGGGTTATTTACAACCCGAAATGTTCCCTTGAATCGCTTGTTTGCTCAGTTCCAGGGTAAGATGAGTGGTTTTACGAAAGGAAGAGATCGAAGTTTTCACTTTGGTAGTAAGCAACATAACATAGTGGGCATGATTTCGCACTTGGGTCCTCAGTTAGGTGTTGCCGATGGAATTGCATTGGGAAACAAACTAAAAGAAAATCAACAAGCGGTTGCTGTGTTTACAGGAGATGGTGGTGCAAGTGAAGGAGATTTTCATGAATCATTGAATACCGCAGCAGTATGGCAATTACCTGTCATGTTTGTAATTGAAAACAACCAATGGGGATTGTCTACACCAAGTAGAGAACAGTTTAGATGTAAGCAATTCATAGACAAAGGAATTGGCTATGGTTTGGATACTGTTCAAATAGATGGAAACAACATTCTAGAAGTAGTTTCTAAGTTGAAAGAGGTAACAGAAACAATCCGAACAACGGGTAAGCCCATGTTGGTTGAGATGATTACATTCAGAATGCGTGGACATGAGGAAGCTTCTGGAACAAAGTATTATCCTGAAGGAATTCAGGATGAGTGGGTAGAGAAGGATCCTGTGACTTCTTTTGAAGCATTCCTATTAGGAAAAGGAATTATTTCAGTAGACCAAGTAGAATCTTGGAAGAAAGACATAAAGAAAGAAATAAATGATTCTCTAGCAATAGCTGATGCTGAAGAACTGGTTGCGTTTGATGAAGAGCGCGAGCTTCGTGATGTATATGCCCCATTTGAGTTACAGGAAACTAAACCAAATGGTTCAACGAAAGAATTACGTTTAGTAGATGCAATTCAAGATGGGTTGCGAGAAGCTATGCGTAAACATGATAGCCTTGTATTAATGGGGCAAGACATTGCTGAGTATGGTGGTGTTTTCAAAATCACAGAAGGATTTGTAGAAGAGTTTGGGAAAGAACGCGTTCGTAACACTCCTTTGTGCGAGTCAGCAATCTTAGGAGCAGGACTAGGTTTAAGTATCAATGGTCAAAAAGCGATGGTTGAAATGCAATTTGCTGATTTCGTATCTGAAGGAATCACACAGATTTGTAACAATTTAGCTAAGGCGCATTGGAGATGGGGACAACAAGCCGATGTGGTTGTAAGAATGCCAACTGGAGCAGGGGTTGCAGCAGGCCCATATCACTCTCAAAGTAATGAAGCTTGGTTTACTCATACACCAGGACTAAAAGTTGCTTATCCAGCTTTTCCAGCAGATGCAAAAGGTATGTTGTTAACAGCGTTTGAAGATCCAAACCCTGTTATGTTCTTTGAGCATAAAGCATTGTATAGAAGCTTATCACAAGAAGTGCCAGAAGGGTACTACACGATTCCTTTTGGTAAGGCAGCTACAGTAAAAGAAGGAAATGCTATTTCTATTATTTCATACGGAATGGGAGTGCATTGGGCCTTGAAATTAGCTAATGATCATCCTGAGTGGGATATTGAGGTGATTGATTTAAGAACTCTTGTACCGTTGGACGAAGAAGCGATAATGAATTCGGTTAAGAAAACAGGTAGAGTTTTGGTATTGCATGAGGATGTGGCAATTGGAGGTTATGGTGCTGAGATAGCTACAAAAATTATGGATCAAGCATTTGAATATTTAGATGCACCTGTTAAGAGATTGGGTAGCCTTAATACAGCAGTTCCGTTTGCTCCAACATTAGAAAATGGATATTTAGCAAACAATAAATTAGAGAAAGTAGTTGCCGAATTAGTAGCGTATTAAACGCGCTTCATTGCGCTTGCCAATATGTGCGATTGGTATACTAGTACTCCGTTTAAAAAGAAGAATAACGACCCGGCCATAAGTAAGTGGCTGAGGTCGTCTTTGTTTAACCACAAATGTGGATTGATTTTTCCTAAATAAAGTATGGCAGCAGGAATTAGGAATAGGATTCCTGTGACGATCCATCTCATTCCGGATACACCTTTTCGCGAGATTACGTAAGCAGTAGGGGCGATAATCAACAGAAGAGAAACAACAGAATTTATTGCTACAGGAAGAAAGTTCCAGTTGTTGAATGCTAATGTCATTACCATAGCTGCTTTGGATATGCTCATAAACTGCAACACCTTTCGGTTTTGTTCTTTTTCAATGAATGTGAGCATGGCAAATTCCATGAATACAATACTGATTACACCAAATCCCCAAGCAGGTATCTTGCTTCCCCATCCTAGGTATAGAAAAAAACCATGGCTAAATGCACTTGTAAAACCAGCCAAGCCATAACTAATAAAGAACCATTTCCAAAGTGAAGCAAATCGAACAGCTTCCCACTTATAAATACGCCAAGCACAATAAAATGCTACTCCAGCCATGATGAAGTTGGTAACTATTGCCATTGGTTCGAGCAATGTTAGACCAGCAAAATCAAATGAAAGTTTTGGATAATCTTCTCCGATGAGCATCGCGCAAAAATAGCCTTGTTTTTGTGATGTTGCTCATTTTAAGATAGATTCACAGAAATTTACAAAATGAGTTACTTGTTTAGGTGGATGAAAACACCTGATACGTTAGATTTTAGAACTTATTGTATGGTCGAGAGAATGACTAAAGAAGGAAGAACATGGAGGATGATTTATGAACTCATTTTATTGTTTGCCTTGCTTGCAATTTGTAGTTCGTTAGATGCTCAAATAAATAGGTTAAAAGGATCTTATTACGAAGACAACTCAATGTGGGCTTACGAGCGAAACTACTTTTCATTTTATGAGAACGGTACTTTTACATATCACAAAACCAGTGATTTTGGAGAATTTTTTGGTGCAGGAAGATTCATACAGACCAAAGATTCTATAAGGTTTGAGTTTACACCGTCTATAGAAGCTCAGAACACTGCAGAAATTTTCGAAGCTCCAGCAGATAGTTTATGCCAAGTACAAGGCATATCAGTTTTTAGAGCGGTTCACGCATTAAATGCTCATGTGCCCATGATGCTTTCTTACCAGTTATTTCGAGGAGATTCATTGATTTCGCAAGGAGGTGAAAGCCCTTTTGGAGTTCTAAAAATTACTGTTCAAGAAGGGGACTCCTTAAGCCTTACGGCTACGGATTGGGGAAATACATGGTTAGGATACTCCATGATTATTAAAAGTGATGAACCCAAAAGCTATGTTTTATCTGTACCGATGCGAGTAGCAATTGTGGAACCAAACATAAATGAAACGATGGGCTATCGTTTGAAAAAGTCAGGGAAGAAGTTGATTCTTATCCGAAAAGGTCGTGCTAATTTTTTCCATCCAGATGCAGATCGGAAGGTCAAGTACTTGAGGAATAGTTAATCATAGAAAAACAAAAAAGGCAGCCTTTTGAGCTGCCTTTTCAATGTTATTGTAGAAAGGAATTATAACTGAGTTCCTGTCCAGTTTCCGATGGCTGTACCACCATTGTTGTTTACGTTTCCAAACACTTGTAAACTAGATCCAGCTCCTTTAAACTCGATTGTTCCAGCAAAGTTGAAGTTTCCAACTATTGTTAATGCACCTTCAACAATCAATTTAGAGTTAGGGCCAAGGTTCACATCTCTATCAACCGTTAACGAACCGTACATATCAAAATTACCACCGTTTTGAACAAGTAAGTTAGTTACAACTCTCATTGAACCACAGTAGTATAAGTCGCCCTCTACATTCAAGTCGTTCAAGAACATGATGCTACCTTTCTTAACAACCGTTTCATTCGAATTTACCTTAGCTGAAACAGCTGTATTGATGTTCCAAGCATCACCTGTAGCACATGCATCTATATTACCTCCACCGGTTGATCCACCGCGGCAGTCATCTAAGTTCTTAACAGAACCACCATGAGCTTTTACATGCCATCTTCCAGTTCCGAAAGAATCGTAAGCTTTTAATGTTCCACAGAAAGAGTTAGGGCTACTTACAAAGTGAGAAGTAAAGTGTAGAACATCACCTGGTTGCAATGTAACAGTTTTAAATACTGGATGACCATAGAAGCGTAATGAAACGGTTCTAATATCTTGAGATTCGTTTCTTAGTCTCCAACGAACACCATATTTATTCGGACCACTGATCTGAGGATCGTAGTATTTACCCATGGCTGTTAATCGAACCTTGTTGTTGTTCCAATTTCCAGTTTCGTATGCATCATCATTTGTACAGAAAGGATCAACAGGTTCTTCTTTAACTTTCGCTAATATTTTTAAACCACCAACACCATTAGCAATGAAAACGTTTTGTCCGTTTGAAGCAACATAGTTTGCAGAACCGTTAAAAGTAAATACTGCACGTTGGTTAAAATCGGCTCTGTCTAAAATAAATAAGCCGTCATGTCCATTTGCAGCGTATACAAATTCGTTATCCGCACCAACACCATTTACGAAGCCGTTTCCACCAGAAGTAAAGTTTCTTACTGGAGTTCCTGCTGGATTTGTCAGATCAAATTCAAACAACCCGAAAGCACCACCAGAAACATATACTTGATTTCCGTCTACATACAATACTCCTTTTCCGTTTAATGGAGAAGTTGAAGCACTTAGTGGAATTGTAATTTTTCCAGCAGGATCAAAATTGTTGTTAGAGTGAATGTGTAGTTGAGCATTTGGCCCACCTTCTAGGAAAACAAACTTTCCTTGATCTTCTACACCAAACTTAGAATTGTTGTAGAAATCAGAATCTTGTAATTGCAAATAACTCTGAGGGTGCAAAGATACTTCAAATGCACCACCGCCAGTATTACCTGACGTTACCAACAATTTATTTCCTTTTTTGAAAACAGAGTTACCAGAATAACTTGGAAGGTAATTTTGAGTAGTAGAAGTAGTTAACATACCACCTTGTAAGTCAATTACTTCAACAATACCTCCGTTCGTTAAACTTTGATCGTATCCACTTGCGTATATATCACGACCACCAGCGATGTATGCTTTATTACCCTCTACATATACTTCATTTAAATCTGCATCTGTAAAGAATAATGAACTTACTAATTGAGGTTGACTAGGATTAGAAATATCAATAACCTCTAATGCGCCTGCATAGTCACCATCGTTACCGTTCCAGTGGTACGAGACATAAGCTCGATTACCTTGAAAAGCGATACCTGTAGCACTTAGTGTAGCACCTTTAACTACTGGTGAAGTTACTTCTGCAACGTAATTAAATTGTGTTGTGTTATTTCTTTTACCACTTAACGCAATAGGGTCGTTGTGATAAGTAACACGGTTATTCAAATCTGTGTTTAATACACGATTATTTGAAGACTGTGGCTGTTCGTCAGTTTCTTTTTCACAAGAAACAAAAGCAACTGTTGTTGCTACCAATAAGAAGATAATCCAGTTTTTCATAACGGGTTTGATGTTTCGAAGTGGCATTAATACCAACTATTAAGCCATCAATAGTAGTTTGTTTTTGTTTTCTGTAAATCAGTAGTTTAACTTGTTTTTGCTGATTATTTTTGTTCCCATAATTGGAAAACTGTTGTAGATCTTAGATCAGTTAAGGCTAAATAAAAAAAGGCTCACAGATCAAATCTGTGAGCCTTTCGATTTATTGAAAAATGATTGATTATTGAACCATCATTACTCTGCGAGCTTCAGTTTCTAAATCAATATATGGTGTTCCTTCAACAGTGATTCCAACAAAATCTAATGTACCTCCATTAAATTTACTTGGCGAAGGATATAGTTCACTTACAGCATCACCACTATCGTATCCAACACATAAGCCGTCACCAGATAAAGTGAATTTAGCAGGCTGAGTTCTCATAGGACCTTCTGCAACTACTTGTTCATTGATATACAACTTAGTTATACCAATAGATTCTCCTTTATCACCAGCTTTTTCTCGGATGAATTCCATTCCTAAGGTGTGCTTACCAGGAGTCAGTTTGATGTTAGATTCAAATACTTGCTCTGGCTTGATACCTAAGAAGTTATATACGTAGTAAAGCTTATTATTCTTGATGAATAAAGTATGACCACCAAAGCGAGAACCATGAGCGAACAAGATTCCTGATGTATTTGAGGTAACCTCTACATTTGCTAAAATCTTAAATGAACGACCTCTAACATTTACAGCATTTCCTTCTGGTACTGGAGCTGCAAACGGATAGTAAATATATCTATCTCTAGCAGGTTCTTGAGATGGTCTTTCAATTGTTAAAATCTCAGCAGCGCTTCTATCATCTAATGGTAATACATTATTCTTTTCGGCTTCAATAAACCAAGCATCGATTAACTCTTGTAGTTTTTCAGGGTTTTCTTCTGCCAAGTTGTTAGATTCAGATCTGTCAACATCTACGTGGTACAATTCCCAATCGTCTTTGTCGAAGTTACCTTTTCCAGAAAGAGGAGCGTGAATAGCAGCAGCTTTCCATCCATCTTTCCAGATACCTCTTGAACCAAGCATAGCGTAGTACTGAACATCTTTTTGAGTAGGATCATTTGGCTTCGCATCAAATGTATAAGCCATAGAAACTCCTGATAGAGGTACTTGTGGAACGCCTTCGTAAACTTCTGGCATCTCTAACCCAATAACTTCCAAAATAGTAGGAACAATATCTACTGAGTGGTGATATTGGTGACGGATTTCACCTCTGGCTTTGATTCCTTTAGGCCAAGAAACTACTAGTGGATCGTTAGTACCACCAGCATATTGAGAATAACGCTTGAACATTTTGAATGGTGCTGAGAATGCAGAAGCCCATCCTGTTGGGTAGTGCTCGTATGTCTCGGGGCCACCCAATACATCAAGATATTTCATGTTTTCTTCTAGCTCATCTGGGAAGTTATTGAAGAACTTGTTCTCGTTAACAGAGCCGTTAGGACTACCTTCACCTGAAGCACCGTTATCAGCAGCATAGAATACGATGGTGTTCTCTAATTGACCGCTTTCTTCTAAGTAATCGATTACTCTACCAACTTGTGCATCTGTGTATTCTGAGAATCCAGCATATACTTCAGCCATCTTAGCAAATAATTTCTTCTCGTCATCATTTAATGAATCCCATGGGCGAACCATATCGATAGCTTCAGCCATGTCTTCACGCATTGGATTCATTGGAGTATTTACCGTTCCTTCAGGTAAAATTCCTTTTTCAATCATGCGCTCTACAACCCACTCACGGTATGCATCATAACCACCGTCAAATTTTCCTTTGTACTTAGCGATGTACTCTTTAGGAGCGTGGTGAGGAGCATGGTTTGCTCCTGGGTTATACCACATGTACCAAGGTTTTGATGGGTTTGTTGCTTGTTGATCGCGGATCATTTGTAGGGCGTGATCTGCTAAATCTTTAGAAAGGTGGTATCCTTCTTCGAATTCACGCTCTACAAAGTGGTTATCTTCAATTAGATCTGGATACCACTGGTTAGTTTCACCACCAATGAAACCGTAAAAGCGATCCCAACCCATTTGCAATGGCCACTGCGCTTTGCTACCACCAGATGCTACATCTTGTTCTGGAACATTATGGTTTTTACCAATCCAGAATGTACTGTAACCATTGTCTTGAAGGATTCTAGATAATGGAGTTACTTCAGGTCCCATTCTACCATTTGACCCAGGAAAACCATCAGCTGTTTCGGTAATGGCAGCCATTCCATTTAAGTGATGGTTACGACCAGTTTGAATGGTTGAACGTGTAGGTGAACATAGTGCTGTAGTATGCCATTGTGTGTATGTAATACCGTTTTCAGCAAGTCGATCCATAGTAGGCATGTTGATACCTCCACCATACGGAGACCAAGCGCCTAAACCAGTATCATCATACAAGATGAACAAGATGTTTGGAGCTCCTTTAGGAGCCGACTTTGGAGTAAATGCCGACCAATCAGATTTAGAATCTCTAACGTCTAAAGCAATTTCTCCTTTGAAGTTGCGAGAAGAGTCTATCTTCTCTTTTGTAGCCTCTGAGGGCTTTTGGTTACAACTGGAAACAGCAACAGCCGCTAATCCAATCATAAATGGTTGAATGATTCGTATGAATTTCATGCGTAATTAGGAATGATAAGTTTTTGCATTAAGTAAGAGGCTTTTAGGGAGCGCAAATATCGGAATGTTATTGAACGATGGAATTGTTTTGTGAAAGAACTTTATGTTGTAACTGATCGAGTAACGATCTTAGTAAAGAATATATGGTGGTAAAGAAGGAATTAAATGTGGCATCCTTTCTTTTGAGAAGATGCCACATTTACAGTATTATTTTGTGTTTTCAGACAGAAATTCTTCGATACTGACATGCAATTTCTCGAACATTTCATCTGTCATTCCATGATGTAACGGCAGTAATACACCATTTCGCATTACTCGATCTGCATTTTCATATCCGTTTGGGTCAACAACTTTCGGAATATTTTTAAATCCTGGTTGACGATTTATGTTTCCTGTGAATACAACACGAGTTTGAATGTTTCGCTTTTCCAAGAATATTTGGAAATCTCTTCTGCTGAAAGGAGTATCATCTTTCAACAGAATTGGGAAGGCAAGCCAAGCTGTATTGGCGTTCGGATTCTCTATTGGGTTAATAAAGAACTCTTCATGTTTAGAGAAGAACTCTGTTTGTCGCTTGAAGTTCTTTTGCCTAACCTCGATGTTGTGATCAAGCTTTTTTAATTGAGTTAAACCAAATGAAGCCCCAACTTCATTTCCTTCTAAGTTGTAACCAATGGATTCAAATACAAACTTTGCATCATAGTCTATTCCATCTAAATCTACATTGAAACGGTTTTCGATAGCTTCACTTTTCTCATCAAACAATGAAGAACTTCTACCCCAAGAGCGCAAAAGTTTAGCTTTTTCCATTGCTTTTTCACTATTAAGGAGTAATGCTCCACCATTACCAGCACAGTTTATGATATGAGATCCATAGAAACTGGTAATTGACATGTCAGAATAATGACCTGAAGATTTGCCATTCAACGTAGCTCCTAACGTATCCGCAGAATCTTCAATTACAATTAAGTTATGTTTATCGGCAAGTACTCTTATATCATCCCAGTTACAGATATTACCCATTAAATTAGGAGCAATAATTGCTGCTGTTTTAGGTGTGATTGCTTGTTCTATTTTCTGAACATCAATACAGTAGGTGTAAGGCTCAACATCTACAAAAACAGGGATCAATTCGTTTTTCACTAAACAACCAACTGTAGTCGAGAAAGTTAGTGATGGAGTAATTACTTCAGAACCAGCAGGGAATGAAAACGCTTCAACACCAACATAAAGAGCTGATGACCCTGAATTGACGTATAAACCATACTTCTTATCAAATAGTGTAGCTATTTCTTTTTCAAACCTGCGTGAATAATTACCCATTTGGGTAGATTCATTCAAACATTTTACAACCGCATCTATTTCTTCTTGTCCATAAACGGTTTTGGCATACGAAACAAATAAGTCCTTATTCATAGGATATGTCTTTAATTAGGAAGTGTTATTTCTTCAATTTTCTTTCTTAGGTAGTCATCTACGTTTGTGAAGTGGAAGTTAGGATATTCATCCATAAATTTCTTCGTAATCAAACCACCTAACAGTGGTCTAGAAGCGGCCTGATTGAGTTCTGCCGTGGTAATAGGAGTAATATTGATTTGATGATTTGGGAATCGTTTTAAAACCATATTTGCTAACTGCATACGATTAACCCAATCGGTGGAAGCAATATTGTAAACACCTACTTTTTTATCACGAAGCAATAGGTACAATGCACGAGCTATGTCAGCTGCATTCACAGGTGTAGCATATTGATCTGCTGGTAAAGAAAATGCAATAGGCTCATTTTTAGCCACATTATCAAGCATTCTGGCAATGAAGTTTTTATTACGTTCTTCATCTCCATACACATTGGTAATGCGTAATATCAAGTGATTATCAGGAAGTGCTTTTCGAACAGCTTCTTCGGCCTCCCATTTGTGTTGTCCGTAAACACTTTTAGGATTGTGAGGATGCTCTTCAGTATACGGGCCTGTTTCTCCATCAAAAATGTAATCGGTTGAAATATAAACCAGTTTGGCACTGAATTTTTTTGCTAAGTGGATTGCGTTTAATGTGCTTTGAACTGTTTTTGTGTAGCTTTCTTCTGGGTTTTCTTCGCAATAATCAACCCACGTTAAAGCACCACAGTGTAAGATAATATCAGGATCGAATGCATTGATATCAAAATTAGTAGGATCTGTTAGGTCTAAGGTGTTAAACTTAATCGTGTCTTTGGCTTGGTAGCTAAAGTATGTGCCAATCGGAGTAATGTCTTCTTTTATAGAGAAATAGCGGAGGCAATTCCCCCCAACTAGTCCGGATGCACCTAATATCAGTACTTTCATTTGACTCAATATTTTTTTGTTAAAATGGAGATTCAAACGATTCAAGTGAAACAAAACTTTCATCTCTCGGAGAAAGAGTTGGTCTTTCTGTTTGCCATTTGTGATCGATACTTGAATATAAAATTCCAGAGTCAGCTAGTGGATCATAAGCAGTGGAGGTTAGGTAGGTCATCATGGTATTGTTCTCTAAGGTTTCAAATCCATGTGCCATTCCTTTAGGTATATAAACACCAGTTGCTTTATCACCAGTTAATTCAATGGCAATACTTTGTCCATAAGTGGTTGATTCTTTTCGTAAATCAACAATTACATCTATTAACTTTCCAACGTTGCAGTAAACTATCTTCGCATGATCTGATGGAGGTAATTGGAAATGCATTCCTCTTATTACGCCAGCATTATTGACAGAATAAAAGCTTTCATCAAACTCATCTATTAGTCCAGCTTCTTTTAAAGATGGACCGTGAAAGCATTTTGTAAAGGAACCTCGCTGATCAACAGCGTGAAAAAATTCTATTTCGAAACAGCCTTTAAGCGAAGTCTCTTTTAATTTCATCCTAGACGTGTTAGATAGTTCTGAATTTGATTTAAAGTAGTTTGGTATGGATTTCCTTTGTAAGTTGCATACCAATCAATTGTTTCGGCAATTGCTTCAGCAGCGGTGAATTGAGGCTCCCACCCGAGCTGTTCTTTAGCCTTTTCTATCGCCAATTTTAAGAGCTTTGCTTCATGAGGCTGATTTGCTAACTCTGGTGTATTGTATGTTCCACTTCCCCAACGATCAATTGCAATCTCAACGAGTTGTTGAACTGTTAATTCATCAGACGGCCTAGGCCCGAAGTTGAATGCGTCTGCAAATCTTATTGGATTTTCTTGCATTCGAGTACCTAGTAGAAGATAGGCATAAATTGGATCAAGTACATGTTGCCAGGGCCTAATAGCGCTTGGATTACGCATTACTAGTTCTTCTCCGTTTTGTAAGGCTCTTACTAAATCTGGAATAATTCGGTTAGCACTCCAATCTCCGCCTCCAATTACGTTTCCAGATCTTGCTGTTGCAATGCTTGTTTGATGACTATCAAACTTTGCCGGATTGAAAAATGAGTCTCGATATGATTGTGTAGCCAGCTCGGCACAAGCTTTAGAGTTAGAATAAGGATCAAATCCTCCTAGCCTTTCATTTTCAGCATAAGGCTCTATACGCTCTTGATTCTCGTAAACTTTATCGGTTGTAATGATGATTCCAAAACGAGGTTTTCCATTTAGTGAACGCATAGCATCTACTGTGTGGATGGTGCCCATCACGTTCGTATCATAAGTCTCAACAGGAATATCATACGAATCTAGCACTAATGCTTGTGCAGCCAAGTGGAATACGAAATCCGGATCTGCGGCTTCAATGGCATCAGCAAGCCTTTTACGATTTCGAATGTCACCTTCAATATGGTTGCAATACGTTGAGCCATCTATTAGGTGAAAGAGATCATTCCCATGTTTTGGAGCAAGTGAGTACCCGGTAACTTCAGCTCCTAATTCTCGTAAAAAAAGGAGCATCCATGCTCCTTTGAAACCAGTATGCCCGGTTAAAAATACTTTTTTGCCTTGGTAGGCATTTCTAAGACTATCTACTATTCCCAATTTTTCCATTTTGGTTGGTCGTCCCACATCTTGTTTAAATCTTGGTTATCACGAAGTGTGTCCATACACTTCCAGAAACCAGGATGCTTATAAGCCACAAGTTCACCATCTCTAGTGATATCTTCTAAGGGTTGGCGTTCCCACATGATGTCGTCTGCATCCTTATGCAAGTACTTGAATATTTCGGGTTTTAAAATAAAGAAACCACCATTAATCCAAGCGCCATCCTCTTTAGGCTTTTCCATAAATGATTTGACAACGTTATTGTTGTCAATGTCTAACATTCCAAACCTACTTCCAGGTTGAACAATTGTCATAGTAGCTAGTTTCCCATGCGATTTATGGAATTCTAGCTGTTCTGCCATATTGATATCGCATACACCATCTCCGTAGGTAAGCATGAAATCTTCATTACCAATGTATGGCTCTACACGCTTCAATCTTCCTGCTGTCATGGTTTCTAAACCAGTATCAACCAATGTGATTTTGAAGGATTCGGCTTTGTTTTTATGAACTTCCACTTCGTTATTCGCAAGATTAACGGTTACATCGGCATTGTGAAAATAGTAGTTCAAGAAATACTCTTTAATCATGTATCCTTTGTAGCCAAGGCAAATAATGAATTCGTTGTGCCCGTATGACTCATACATTTTCATGATGTGCCACATGATGGGCTTACCACCAACTTCAATCATTGGTTTTGGACGTAGGTGAGATTCTTCGGAGATTCTGGTTCCTTTGCCACCGGCAAATATGACGACTTTCATAAAGTGTATTGTTGTATGCTAGGTGCACAAATATAGCGAAAGGGCTTGCAGAACAAAGGCTAACTCGTAACTAGGATGTTAATAATGTTTAAACACCTTTTCACCAGCAGAGATATATACTTTTAGTTGATTGGCTTTAGGTGGAATAGGGCAAGAATATTTGTGGTTGTAAGCACAGTATGGATTGTATGCTTTGTTAAAGTCTATATAGGTATGTATTGCTGATTTTGATAGCGAAATATCTAAGTATCGGCCGCTACCATATGATGTTAAACCGTTGGTGCCATCACCAAAAGGGATAAAGAGAACTGTGTCTAATTTATTATCTAAATTTTGGTATACCTCTAAGGTTTGCAGTGTATCTCTTACCGAAAATGATAAAGTGGCAACATGTTGGTACCATGGCAAGCGATCTGTTGAAGTTGGCATTTGAAAAGGCTCTTTTCCCGAATGGTGCTCAATGGAGGCTTTAACTCTATACGTTGAATCGATAGGGAAGAAGTTAAGGGAGGTGAAATTGGTTCGATCTTCTTCTAATAATGGTGATTTAGCAGAGATGAATTCTTTGTTAATCTGCTTACGGTGAGAGATGATCTCATCTCGATAACTCTGATTATCTGAGGTTTGATTGCAGCTTGAGAGTATGAATAGGAGTGTTAAAAAAGAATACCATTGTTTGAACATGGTGTAAAATTAAATAGCCGGACTGTACAGTCCGGCTATTTCTTCCAATAGTTGCAAAAAAATGAGGGATTTGGAAGTGCGTCTCCTAATTACGCAATTCAAAGGTTGTTAAATTATTTGGTACAATCCTTTTAAAAAGAAGTAATTGTTCCCTTAAATGGAAGATTTAATATTGATCGTTTACATATCAATAATCACGCCATCTAAAAATTATAACTCTATTTTTAAAAACTTTCCTGTGTGAGAGTTTGGATGATCTGCAATTTGTTCTGGTGTACCTGTTGCTACAACTTGACCACCACCTTTTCCACCTTCTGGACCCATGTCTATTACATAGTCTGCTACTTTGACTACATCTAGGTTATGTTCAATAACAATAACTGTATTGCCAAGTTCAACTAATTGTTGCAATACATTCAATAAAATTCGAATGTCTTCAAAGTGCAGACCAGTAGTTGGTTCATCTAAAATGTAAACAGTTTTCCCTGTATTTTTCTTGGAAAGTTCTGTAGCTAGTTTTACTCGTTGAGCTTCACCACCAGAGAGTGTTACAGACGATTGCCCTAGGGTTATATATCCTAAACCAACGTCTTCTAAAGTTTTTATTTTCTGATGAATACTTGGAATGTGCTCAAAGAATGGAACAGCATCTTCTATGGTCATGTTTAGTACATCACTGATACTTTTGCCTTTGTAACGTACTTCTAATGTTTCACGGTTGTAACGTTTTCCATTGCATGTTTCACAAGCTACATACACATCTGGTAGGAAGTTCATTTCTATGGTCTTGATGCCTGCACCTTGACATGTTTCGCATCGCCCACCTTTAACGTTGAACGAGAACCTACCTGGTTTGTATCCCCTGATTTTTGCTTCTGGTAGTTGTGTGAACAATTGTCGGATGTCTGTGAAAACTCCTGTATATGTTGCTGGGTTAGAACGTGGAGTTCTCCCGATTGGTGTCTGATCTATGTCGATTACCTTATCGATATGTTCAAGCCCTTCAATTTTCTCATAGGGCATTGGTTTTTTGTTAGATCCGTAGAAATGTTGTGATAGGATAGGGTAAAGAGTGCCATTGATAGTGGTTGATTTCCCACTTCCTGAAACCCCAGTAACAGCTGTAAATGTTCCAAGAGGAATTTCTACAGATACGTTTTGCAGGTTGTTTCCTGTTGCGCCTTCCAATCTTAAAAATTCACCAGTTCCAGATCTTCGCTCTGTGGGTATAGCAATTTCTAAATCGCCATTTAAGTAATCAGCAGTTACGGTGTGTAATTGCTTCATTTCTTCAGGATTGCCTTGGGCTACGATATGTCCACCATGAATTCCTGCTTTTGGTCCGATATCAATCACGTAATCGGCCTCTAAAATCATATCCTTATCGTGCTCAACAACAATTACAGAATTGCCTACATCCCGTAACTCTTTTAATGCTTGAATTAAACGATGATTATCTCGTTGATGTAAACCAATACTTGGCTCATCTAAAATATAGAGCACACCAACTAGTTTACTACCTATTTGTGTAGCTAGTCGTATACGTTGCGCTTCTCCGCCAGAAAGCGTTTTAGCACTTCGATTTAATGTTAGATAGTCTAAGCCTACATCTATTAAGAAGCCCAAGCGTGTTTTGATTTCTTTCAACACCTCTCGGGCAATTACCAATTGCTTTTCACTTAAGCGAGATTCGATGTTTTCAAACCAGTGATGAAGATCTACTATGTCTTTGCTAGCTAGCTCGGAGATATTTAAACCATCTAATTTGAAGTACAACGATTCTTTCTGTAAACGTGCTCCATGGCAAGTAGGGCAGGTAACTTTGTTCATGAAACTTTGTGCCCAACGAGCATAGCCTTTGGTTGGCTTTTCGTTGTACTGGTTCACGATCCAATTTACAATCCCTTCAAATTTGATTTCGTAATCTTTTGAAACCCCTAGGTATTCATTTTTTACGGTGAATCGATCATTTGTTCCGTAAAGCAAAACCTCAATTGCTTCTTCAGAAATGTCTTTAATTGGAGTCGTCAGTTTGAAACCATACTTGTTACCAATGGCTTCAACTTGCTTAAAAATCCAACTGTTTTTGTATTCACCAAGTGGGGCAATTCCTCCTCGTTTGATAGACAAGCTATCATCAGGAATAACCTTTTTGATATCAATTTCAGAAACTTCACCTATTCCGTTGCACTTCTTGCAGGCTCCATAAGGCGAGTTGAATGAGAATAAATTTGGCTCTGGTTCGCTGTACGAAATTCCAGAAGTTGGACACATTAAGTTACGGCTGAAGAAACGAGGATTTTCACTCCCTTCTTCTAATACCATCATTAAGCCATCGCCTTGCTTTAGAGCAGTTTTTAAGCTATCTAATAATCGTTGGCGATTGTCTTCGTTGACGATGAGTCGGTCTATTACAATTTCAATGTCATGAACTTTGTAACGATCTAGTTTCATGCCACTGGTGATTTCACGAATTTCACCATCTACACGAACTCTGATATATCCTTTTTTAGCAATGCTTTCGAATAAATCGCGGTAATGTCCTTTTCTGGCTCTAATAACAGGAGATAGAATGTTGAGTTTTCTGTTTTCAAACTCTTCTAAAATAAGTGACAAGATTTGCTCATCACTGTACTTTACCATCTTTTCTCCAGTTACGTAACTATAGGCATCGCTCGCACGGGCATATAGTAAACGCATGAAGTCGTAGACCTCTGTAATTGTTCCAACGGTTGATCTCGGAGATCTGTTTACGGTTTTTTGCTCAATAGATATAACAGGTGCTAAGCCCGTTATTTTGTCCACATCAGGCCGTTCCATTTTACCTAAAAACTGGCGTGCATAAGCTGAAAAACTTTCTATGTATCTGCGCTGTCCTTCGGCATATATCGTGTCGAAAGCCAAAGATGACTTGCCAGATCCGCTCATGCCTGTAATCACAACCAACTGGTTGCGTGGCATAGAAACATCTATGTTTTTTAGGTTGTGAACTCTAGCACCGAATACTTCGAGTGTATCACTTTCTGAGGCGACTAAATCTATTTCTGGACTTAATTGTGATTCCATAGAGCAAAATGAAGCTGCAAAGGTAACCGTTTTTAAGCCCTTATGTTGCGAAGTAGAACTCCTTTCAAAGGAAGTTTCGTACGATTATTTCTGAACCCACAAGTCTAAATCTTGATCTGAGGGAAGTTTGATTTCGTACGTTTTCTTAGCAGAGTTAGTTAATTCGCGTTGACGCAACCATGGATTTAATGCTTTCAACACCTTATAATTAACTCCGTGTTCTTTGGCAAATGTAGCCCAGTTAGAAACAGAAGAATCTACAGTAATAGTTTTAGTGTTATACGGTTGCCACAAATCTTTTTCGCGGTACGTGAACCCATAGTTTTGTGGTGAAGAAAGAATTTCTTTTGCTGCTAGAATTCTGAATACATAGCGACTAGTTTCTTCGCTTAATAGTAAATCGTAATAGTTAGAAACTTGTTGACGGCTCAACTGCTTGTCTAAACCATTCATTCCCATGTTGTAGCTAGCTGCAGCTAAAGTCCAACTTCCATATTTGTCGTATGCATCTTGTAAGTATTTGCAAGCAGCGCGAGTAGATTTTTCAATATGATAACGTTCATCTACTTCATTACCAACTTCTAGTCCATATTCTCTACCAGTTCCTTTCATAAATTGCCAAAAACCTGTAGCTCCTGCTGGAGAAACAATTTGAGTTAAACCGCTTTCGATGAGTGCAAGGTATTTGAAGTCGTTAGGAATATTGTTTTCAGCAAGAATAGGCTCAATTACTGGAAACCATTGATTACTTCGTTTCAAGTAAAGTAAGGTGTTCGATTGCCAGTAAGTATTTACATGTAACTCGCGGTCTAGCTTTTGCTGTACATCTACTAGTTGCATAGGGACAACTTCACCTGCGAATTCAGCTTTTTCTGGGAGATTAAGACTGTAAACTCGATAATCGTCTTTGAAACTAGAGTGGTATGTATTGTTTTCAGCTTTTTCAGAAGGTGTAGCACGAAATAGTTGAGAAACTCCTGCTCCTGCAACTACAAGTCCAATTCCTAAGGCGATTGATTTTACGAGTCTAGTCTGCATATTCGAATGGTGAATTGAATGTGTTGAAATTTTCTAATTCCAGATCTTTTTCTGAAAGCATTGGAGTATCTATTCCCCAATTAATATTCAGTATTGGATCATTATACATAACGCCACCTTCAGAGGCTTTGTTATATAAATTGGTGCACTTGTAAGAGAAGATGGTGTGATCTTTAAGCGTTGCAAAACCGTGAGCAAAGCCTGCTGGAATCCATAATTGGTAATTATTTTCAGTGTTTAGTTCTACTCCAAACCATTGCCCATATGTTGGGGAGTTTTGCCGTATATCTACTGCTACATCGAAAACTGCTCCTTGAATTACGCGAACCAATTTGCCTTGTGCCCATTCTCCTTTTTGGAAGTGTAAACCACGCAATACACCGCCATGGCTAAACGATTGGTTGTCTTGAACAAATTCTATATCAATTCCCAGTTTGTGAAAAGTGTCTTTATTGTAAGACTCGTAAAAATAACCGCGATGATCACCAAATACAGTTGGTTCTAATAATTTCAAATCAGGAAGTGGTTCTGAAACGATTTTCATATTTCGGGTTTTATTCAAAAGTAGCAGATGATTCTTTCTTGATTCTTCCTACAGTGGGATGTTTTCAACAATAAAAAAGCCCTGACAAAATTGTCAAGGCTTTCTAAATATTAGCTCCTATGTCTAGCTTATTTGGCTAAAGCATAGTTTGTATTTAAAAGATGATTCGCATACGCTCTAGTATCTTCTAATGCAACTTCCACATCATTGCCGGGTAAGTGCATAGTAACAGAAGAAGCATCTTCATTTAATGTCATAATTGCTACTGATTGATCTTCGTAATCAAAACTCCAAGTTTTGGTTTCTGGATTGAAGACCATTGCATATTGCCAAGTTTTTTCATCATCATTCACAATGCTGATATCAAAACGATTTTGAGTAGCGGCAATTTCATAAGTATTTCCATCTTCTCCTTGAACAATTTCAACTTCTTTATCACCTGGGTTCATTGCAATTGGATTAGTTCCAGTCCAAAACTCAATTGAGTTCAATACAATTCCATCAATTAAAACAGCTATGCTGTATACAGGAAGGATGATAAAAACAAGGAATACAAGTTCGTCTAGCCATTTGTCCAAACTTTTATTCCATTCGTATACCTTTTTGGTTAAACCAAACGATCCAATACAACTGGTGTTTACCATACTAAAAGGAATCATTAAGGCTAATAGGGCAAGAACTTTTACTTTTTTCATATTGCTTAGAATTAGAATAATAAGAATAAAGATACTTGAACTTATTTGCGAATTACAAGGAGTGGCCAATAGATTTTTAACACCTAAATTTATTGTGTTGAAAGTCAGATAGAATAAGAAAAGCCCGAGAAGAAATATGTTCTTTTCGGGCCTTAAATCTCACACGTTTTAAACCCTTGGGTTGATTTAAAACGCTCTTGAAACAAGAATTGTGAATGTTTTATTCGTGGATATGAATATCTCTTTCTGCTAACTCAGATTGATTTCCAGCAGCATCTAATGCAGTAATAATTACATGGTAAATTCCTGTATCTGCTGAGTCTGGAATCATAACGTCTTCATGAAATTCCCATTTTAAACCAGAAATAGTGAAAGTTTCTTCGTAATCCCACTCTCCTGATCTTTTACCACCATGACCGTGTCCGTCATTTGCGTTGTGGATATCAATTTTGAATTCTGCTAAGGCTCTATCGTCCGTAATGGTACCTTCAACATGCATTTCTGCACCACGATCAAACTCTTCATGATCCTCTGGTTCTGTAATAGTTACAACTGGAGCAGTTGTATCTCTTACCACTTCTTCGTCATCATCGTCATCGCATGAAAATGCTAATGCAGCGATAGCTAGAATTAATAGTCTTGTTTTCATTGATTTAGAATTTAAATGCAATAATATTGCATTAAGATGTTTCCTCCAAGTTAAATGCAACAATGTTTCATTAAGGAATGAGCGTAGACGATTTATTACGAAATCACGGGTTGAAAAAAACTACCACACGTAAGCAAGTGCTTGATATTTACTTGAATACAGATCATGCTTTAGCGGTTGCCGATGTTGAAGAGGCTTTAGGAGATGGAGTTGATCGTGTGACTTTGTATCGCACAATGGGAACTTTTGAAGAAAAAGGTTTACTACACAAGGTGTATGATGATGATGGAAAGTTGAAGTTTAGTTTATGTTCTTCTGATTGTTCATCTCATCAACATCACGATAATCACTTGCATTTCCATTGCCGAAAGTGTGGTAAAACTACTTGTATCGAAAATGTAGCTGTTCCAGAAGTAGAAGGATTAGAAGGGTTTGATATTCAGGATGTGTATATGGTTGCCAATGGAACTTGTAAGGATTGTATTCAGGCTGCTTAGCGTAGTTTTTACTGTAGCGCTGCCGCATATAGTAGGAGCACAAATCCATTTACATGGCAAAGTGGTAAGTACTGAAGGTGGTGAGATTCCTGGTGCACATATTCAAATGAGTGGTGTTCCAGAGCTTATCGTATCTCAGGTTGATGGTTCATTTTTTGTCAATTTACCTAAAGGGGAATACCAACTCACAATTACTTCTGTAGGGTTTGATACCCTTTTTAAGGATGTGAACCTCGTGAAGGATGAAGAGCTTTGGGTTGAACTTACACCAAGCTCTCTGCAGTTAGACCAAGTTTTAGTTGAAGGTCACCAGGGTCTGGGTCATCAGGCATTGAATAAAGTGGATATTGATCAACAACGAATCAGGCAAGAAAGTGCTACTAACTTAAGCTTGGCGTTATCGTCTCAACCCGGATTACGCGTTCAAAGTACTGGTGCAGGTATTGGTAAACCCGTTATTCGGGGAATGACTTCTAATAGGGTTCAAGTTAATTCAAATGGTATAAAGCAAGAAGGACAACAGTGGGGGAGCGATCATGGATTAGAGATAGACCCCTTTCAAGCAGATGAGGTGCAAGTTGTGAAAGGTCCATCTGCTTTACGTTTTGGTTCAGATGCTACAGCTGGTGTCATTCAAGTAAAACAGACTGAAATTCCTGATACAACTGGGTTACGTACTGATATTACTACGTTTTATAGGTCGAACAATGATCAGTTGGGGGTTCATGCGAAAGCTGCTGGAAAATGGAATAAGTGGTTTCTGTTTGGAGGATATACCCGAGCTAAGTCGAGTGATTTGCGTGTGCCGGCAAATGAATTTGTATACAATGATTATGTGTTGCCTATTTATGATGAAAAACTGAAAAATACAGCCCTCAACGAGCAACATGCATTTGTAAGATTGGGTCGAGAATTTGAATGGGGAAATTCTCAATTGACCTATTCTAGGTATGATTTAGAAACAGGTTTATTTCCTGGAGCAATGGGTGTACCAAGAGCCTATAACTTGCAACCAGATGATGATAGAGACATTGATTTGCCTAAGCAGCGGATTTATCATGATAACCTGATTTGGAATACATCGGCTTATTGGGATAAAACCATAGCAAAATTGGATGTTGGATATCAGTTGAACGATCGCAATGAGTTTGCGAGGCCGCATAATCATGGAGTTACCTTTATTGATCCTTCGGATGTCTTGGCGCTTAACTTGCGTTTACAAACCATCACAGCAAATGCAGTAATAGAACAAGAAATTACTGATGAATTGGAAATTGAGTACGGTATTCAATCTAGTTTTTTGGATAATGAGATTGATGGATTTGAATACTTAATCCCAGCTTATCAGCAGCAAAATGTAGGAGGTTTTGCTATGGCTGCTTATGATGTCACAGGAACCATAACTCTATCGGGTGGGTTAAGGTATGATGCTGCTTTTTTACAAGCAGATGGAGGTCCAGCTCGAATTAGAGATGTGAATGGAGAGTTAACTGAGGTGATAGGAGAACGAAGTTCAATTGATAGAACGTTTTCATCCTTATCTGGAGCATTAGGGCTAGCCTGGGATTTGACAGAACATTACGAGCAAAAGTTTAATGTGGCACGTACCTTCCGTACGCCAAATATTGCAGAACTGGCGAGTGATGGAATACATCACGGTACATTTAGGCACGAAAGAGGTGCCCCAATTATTGATCCTGAAATAGGTTATCAATTTGATTGGAATCATACATACCAAACTAAAGCATGGAATGTGTCTCTCTCATTGTTTACAAATTACTTTACGAACTATATCTTCTTGAGTCCTTCTCCATTTTTCTCACGTTTACCAGATGGTGGACAGGTGTATCAATATTTGTCTACAGAAGCCTTTTTTGCTGGTGCTGAATGGCAAGTTCAATATGCTATCACAAACCATTTTACTGTAGGTCACCAGTTGGATGGAGTGTATGCTCAGAATCTTCAAACAGAACTACCATTACCATTTATACCTCCATTACGAAATGCATTTACTGCATCATACCGAGATTCTAAGAAAATTACATGGGAGATTGGTGCAACGTATACCTTAGTTTCTGAGCAAGACAGAGTTGAACGTAACGAACAAACTACGCCAAGCTATAACCTACTTTCTGCTTGGGGAAGACTTGAAATGAGTAGTTGGAGAGTTCCAATAGTTCTATTAGTCTCGATTCAAAATGCACTAGACGAGCAGTATTTTGATCACTTGAGTCGTTATCGTCAAATTAATGTTCCTGAGCCAGGTAGAAACGTGGGTGTTTCGTTGACCGTTCCGTTGCAAGTTCTGAAGTAGTATGTAACTTAATTAAGATAGTTACTGCCTCATTAGCTTGTTTTCATGAAAACGGTATTCTCCCCAAATCGAACGTAATCAATTTACATGGATCTGAAAGGAAATAGGGAAGAGTGTTGTTTTATTCAATGCTGAATTCTAGTCCTTTGTTCAGAATTTCATACGTATGGACTTTTGCCGATAAGGTGCAGAATAAACTGACTAGTTTTGCGGTATTGTAGTCTGCTTAAAATTTGGGGCCACAATAGAGTAGAGTATATGTTGAAGATGCTCTTTTATCATTCATTTCAATACATCAGATCAGTAAATGCTACAATATCGCTTTCTAATAATCTTTACAACACTTGTATTGTCTTGGGTAACGAATGTGAGTGGTCAAGAAAAAGAACTTTTGGTTAATCAGGTAAATTCAAGTTTAACTGAGCGTTGGTTGCTAGATAAAGACAAGGTGAAATCATTTAAGATTATGCCCTATAAACCTGTTTACTTGCTACCCTTTAATTACATAGACGAAATCAACAATTTGCCACAGAGCGATAACCCAATAAATACGGTTAAAGTACCTACCAAATATGAGAATGCTGAACTAACCTTTCAATTGAGTTTTAAAGCTAGAGTAGGGCGTATTAATAGAAACAAGAAAACTAAAATTGATTTTTGGGTGGCTTATACTCAATTATCTAAATGGCAATTTTACAATGCTGCCATTTCAAGACCTTTTAGAGAAACCAATTACGAACCTGAAGTATTAATGGTATTTCCAGTAAACTACAAGTTGTTTGGATTGGATGGAGTCTATTTCGGAGCCGGAATCAACCATCAAAGTAATGGTAAGTCGAATCCTTATTCGCGAAGTTGGAATAGAGTGACATTTCAAGCGGGGTGGGAAAGTAAAAATTGGAGCATTGTTCTAAATCCGTGGATACGTTTACAAGAAGAGGCTGAAGAAGATAACAACCCAGATATTGAGGATTATGTTGGTCGAGGAGAGTTGCTTACCGCTTTTTCTAAGAATAGACACAATGTAAGTCTTGCTTTGCGTCATTCAATGAGGTTTGGAGAGAACAACAGAGGTAGTCTGCGTTTTCAATACAATTACCAGTTGATGGATAATTTGTTTGCTATGTTACAAGTGTTTCATGGTTACGGAGAAAACATGATAGATTATAACCATAAGCAAACTACGATAGGTGTAGGAGTTAGTCTGTTACGATGGCGTTGATGCTGGAATAGATATATAAGTTGACACTATTTAGAATACTGTGGGATTTTAGTCCATTTTTCCCTCTTCTCTTTTTGCCTTGACACAAAAAAGAAGCAAAAAAAGTCAAGTTAATTCAGAGGTGATTGCTGCGCACCAGCCACTTGTTACGCCTAGATGCCTGTGTTTTCTTCGAAAACACGCACTTCTGGCTACTGCAGGCTTATCACTGACTGAACTGCTTGTACGTAAATAGCTTCCTGTTAAGTACATAATCTATGTTTCGCTAAAAATCACAATATATGTACACATAAACTATGTGTACATTGCCCACATTATTTTATAGTAAGGCGTATAAGTTTAAACTGTATTCGTGTTAAATACTCTTTGTTTTAAGAACAAAACATCAGACTTTGAAAGTCAGTTTATAACATGATTTATTCCATGTTCTAGGTAAGGAACACGAGCTAATGTGCTGTAACCATCTTTCAATTTTTCGAAGCTCTCTAAATTCATGATGATTATAACACTATTGGTTGTTTCATCATTCAGAATATCAATAGAATTCAGTGGGGTTTCAATGTTTAAATTTGGGAAAGCTCTTTGTAGGCCCTTTAGTGTGTTCGCGTTTTCAGATTCAATAATAAATAGCTTGGTTACTTGTTTGTTGTCAAATCTTTCCTGTGATTCTGTATCAAGAATAGGAGTGGAGAAGTGCATAGATCGAATGTTAAAATATTGGTGAATAGAGTTGGCTATTTCATTCAGTTCATCTTCTTTCTCTGTATTGGCAAACAGGTGTATACTATTCATTAAAATGGCGGTTTCTTGAGTGGCTTTGGGAAATGTTTGTTCGAATAACTGAATTGATTCATCTACAAAATCCTGATCTATGCTCTTCCCCTCAGCTAAGTAACGCTCAACAAGTGGGAATATAGCATGTGCAAAGCCGTCAATGTGTTTGTTGTTATACCATTCACCAGAATCTATACTGGAATGTATTTGTTTGTATGCCCATCCGTTACCCAATGCTGTTGCCAAACCTTCGTTGATAAACGAATAGGCTAGTGGAGCATAAGCAGATGTTGAATTAGTGAACCATTGTTCCATTTGGTGCTGAAACTCTACAGATTGTGCATCATAGAGAATATGGCACATCTCATGAATGATGATGCCCAACAAGCCCTTGTATTCGTTTTCGTTATGCGATAAAAATCCGCAGATGAGCAAATTTCCTTTTGGAATAGCAGTTGTATTGCCGCTTTCTAAGGGGATAGGGTAGAGTTCTATCTTAAACGGAATGCTCATGTCCCAAGAGGTGTTGTAGAATTGACTTATTTGAAGGTATAGATCGCTTATTTGACTTTTGTAGTTGGCTAATTCATCTTCAATCTTACGAATGTTTTCCTGCTCTTTTTTCCAAACCAATTCTTCGTAATAGGGCAAGGATTGATGCAGTAATGCAATAAACTGCGTATGTGTTGAATGGGGAAGTAAACCAATAATGCGTTTACTGAAATCGTCAATATCTTTTGAGTTAGAAGCAGCTACCCATAGCAAGTCTTTAGTTGTGGTGTAAGAAGGTCGTCTTTCGGGAAACTCTTGCCTGTTAAATGAATAATCTAAGTTGAGGCTAGTGTAGGTATTGATGAGTTGACTAAATGTTTGATCTTGTTGATATGCTTTAAGAATGTATATCGTAAACGAACTGGATGTACCTATTTGCTGAGAACTGGTTTCTAGGAAACTAAATAGTCCTAGGGTCTTATTTGTTTCAAGTTGAATAAAGTCACGCTGACCAAAAGAGTTAGAAACAAGTAGCAAAGACGCTACTACCGACAAGATGAATTTCATAGGTCAAAAAAAATTGGGTTAAGACTAACTAATAGTGATCTTGAGACCGTGAATATACTTGTGAATACCGAAATGTTCGCTGTTAAGATTTGTTAAGGTTTGATTTTGAGGTGTTCACGATGATTTGTGGTGCATGAAATAGAGAATTAGACTATTCTTAAGTAGATTGTAGATGTATGTTTAGTTTGATTGCTTTCTAGCGTATATGTCCGATTTTGATATATCAATACCTGTCAAGGCATGTGACTTGATCACGTTTTTTAGATTCTCACTTATGTACTGTTCTGTTCCTAATCGGCCGAAACAAAAGAGATCAACTGGAGGAGCAGATGAATTTAGTTCTACACTTTTAGGTTTGATAGTTGTAAAACGAATCTTACCTGTTTTCCATTTGTTAATGAGTATGTCTAGTTCTTCCGTCAAATGACTAAAAGAGGTTAATTGAATAGGTGACTGTATTTTATCGGTCATTCTTTCAGTAACAAAAACGGAGCTATAATAATCGATATGGATAGAAAAGTCGTTTGCATGATGTAACCAATAGTATTGTTCTATGCGTTTTCTTTTTTGTACCGTTACAGGATACAATTGATAAGATCCAAGATTTAGTTTTTCGATCAGTTGAATAGCTTTTGTACTAAGTAGTAATCCAGATGAAGATATTAGACTTGTACTTAGTAGATCGGTGAATTTAGCTTCTGTATTTAATACAAGTGTGCCAAATTCTATCTCCTTATCAGGAGGGATTCTGAGTGATTTTAGATTTTGTACTGACCCTTCGCGACCGTCATTCCAATAATTACCACCTATAGAGTTCTGTATTTGAGGATAGATAGTTCCAGTCTCTTTTGTGCCTGAAGCTTCGCTTATGTTGTAAACTGATGTGGCCAAGGTTATAGTTTAGTTTGAAAATGTACCATTTTATTTTCTGATTGGCGACCTGAAATTAGTAGCAGATTGGTGTTTGAGCGGATGAGTGTACTGTTATGTTATTAGAAATGGGTTTTCCTAATCTTGGGTGACATAATACCGTGTAACAAATACATAGTGAATAGCAGATGTAGGGTATGGCTCTGGGTAGGATAGTTTTTCGATGACGTATTTATAGCCAATTTGCGTGACAGATAGAACTTCTGGTTTGCTCGTCAAAGGAGATGAGAAGGCAGGTTCTGTATTTGTCCTTTCAGAATTGCTGCAAGTAGCTTTACCTTCACCATAATACGGGGAACCTCCATATGTTCCTCTGGTGTGAACCCATTTCAATTCATAACCTCTCCAGTTTGGGATGGAATCTATTTGAGTAAAGGTTTGTAAGTAACTGTTAGCTGCATAGGTGTTTAGGTCATTTAGAAAGCGCTCAAACTTCTTCTCTTGCGAAAAGGTTGCCAGATGGCAGAACATCATTAATAACAGAACGACAATTCGCATAATCCTAGCATTTTGATTTGGCTAGCTAGCAATTTGTGTGCCTTAAAGTGAAGTTTTTTAAGGGGAGGTGTGGACTAAGAGTTTGTGCTAATGGAGGCCATTCTTCCAATGGTCGATGAATTTGCTCTAGGTCATTTTACCTTTTGTTGTAGTTCGTTTTTATTTCAAATTCTCTTTTGATGTTTTTCTCTGGACCTTCCCAAGTTCGATGGTAGAATACCGTTTCTCTAAATTTATTGGCGATCAATTGTCCAATTTCTAAAATCTCTTCTAATTGAATTCCATGTTTGTTTAATGTAATTCCAAAATTACAACCTTGAGGTACAGTATTATCCCATTCTGTCAGAGTACCTTCTTTAAAAGGCCTGCTCACATTAATACTCAATTCACCTTTGTAAGATTGTCCCCATTCGGTTTCATTCTCTGAATCATATTGAAATTTGGGAAGACTGAAAATGCTTTCTAAGCATTCGCAGAATTGCTCTAATTCCAAGTCGCTATGTAGGGCAAGGTGTTCCATTTAATGTGCTGCAATTCTCTTCGCTGTAAAAAGTAGGGCTTTGATCATAAAGCAAACTAAATTCTCATAAAAGATTAGTGTTACACTAACTAAAAGTTTCTACTAATGGGGTTGCAAACCCTTACTTCAGTTTCGGTGAGCTCTTCAAGATTTCTTTGTTGCGACTTGGTGAGTTCACTCACAAAAACGATGAGATCGCAATTTAGTTGCTGTACCAATTCTTTTAGTTCTTCAGCTTTTCCTGAGCTTATGCAAATTCGGGCATTCAAAGGTTTGTCTAAGTCTTTTGAGCCTCCTGGTTTTCTGCTTCTCGAAACCCCACGTCTTTGTACATGTTCCCTTACTATTATGCCATGAAATTGTTCAATTTCAATTCTAATTGGCTGTAATAGTTCTTCTAAATTGACTTTGTAAGAAACAAGTCCTGAAATAATGATTCTGCGGTTGGTTAAGTTTTTCATTTATGTAGGTGCTAATCTACTCAATGTTAATGGAAATTTGGTTCGGTGTTGAGAAACGTGTGGTGGTTACCTGTGGCATGGACTACAAATCTGTGTTAGCCGAACTGGCGGGTGAGGAGGTATTCTGATTTGCCTGAGCATTGCTTGTAAGACATTGTTAGCAAACGTTTCATTTTAGTATTTTGCCAATGTC
>DIYR01000076.1 GCA_002429085.1 Flavobacteriales bacterium UBA6049 | reverse complement strand
GTTTCGATAGGACACAGACGTCCGTAGTGCGTAACGTGTACGTCACGTACTTCAAAACCTGCACGCTCACGAGATAAACCACCAGGCCCCAAAGCAGACATTCTACGCTTGTGGGTAATCTCAGCCAATGGGTTGGTTTGATCCATAAACTGAGAAAGTTGGTTTGTACCAAAGAATGAGTTGATTACGGACGATAAAGTTCTCGCATTAATCAAATCAACTGGCTTGAAATCTTCGTTGTCACGAACATTCATTCTTTCTTTGATAGTTCGTGCCATACGAGCCAAACCAACACCAAATTGGGTGTATAGTTGTTCTCCAACTGTTCTTACTCTACGATTACTCAAGTGGTCAATATCATCTACTACCGCTTTTGAGTTAATTAACTCAATCAAACGCTTTACAATAGAAACAATATCTTCACGAGTAAGAATTCGGGTTTCTCTATCTATTTCCAGATCTAGTTTTTTGTTGATACGGTAACGCCCAACTTCTCCTAAATCATAACGCTTATCACTAAAGAACAAACTTTGAATAATTTCACGTGCAGTTTGCTCATCAGGAGCTTCTGTATTTCGCAATTGACGATAAATCTGCTCTAAGGCTTCTTTCTCAGAGTTTGAATTATCTTTTTGCAGTGTATTATATATAATAGAATAGTCAGTAACGTTGACATCTTCTCGGTGTACAATGATAGATTTTACTCCTGAATCTATGATTGTATCTATATCTTCATTTTCTAAAATAGAATCACGCTCAAGAAGTATCTCGTTTCTTTCAATCGAAACTACTTCTCCAGTATCTTCATCTACAAAATCCTCAGTCCAGGTCTTTAAGATACGAGCAGCTAACTTACGTCCAACTGCTTTATTCTTTAACACCTTCTCCTCTGCTTCAATTTCTTCTGAGAGATTAAATAAATCAAGAATTTGCTTATCAGAGCCAAAACCAATTACTCTAAGAAGGGTAGTTACCGGGAATTTTTTCTTACGATCAATGTAAGCATACATTACGTTGTTTACATCAGTCGTAAATTCTATCCAGGAACCTTTAAATGGAATGATACGCGCTGAATATAGCTTAGTACCATTGGTGTGTTTACTCTGAGCAAAGAATACTCCGGGAGAACGGTGAAGCTGCGACACAATAACCCTCTCTGCACCATTGATGATAAATGACCCTTTGGTGGTCATATAAGGTATGTTCCCTAAGAATACTTCTTGTTCAATAGTCTCGAAATCCTCATTATCCTCATCACTACAAGATAACCTCAATTTTGCTTTGAGCGGTACTGAATATGTCAGACCTCGATCTATACACTCATCCACCGAATATTTTGGGGGATCAATGGAATAGTCGATAAACTCAAGCAAGAAATTTTCCCTTGAATCTGAGATGGGAAAATTTTCAGAGAATACCTTGTACAACCCCTCTTGCTGACGAAATTCTGCTGGGGTCTCCAACTGAAAAAAGTCCTGGAACGATTGTATTTGAACATCAAGAAAATCAGGGTATTTTACTACTTTTTCTACGGTAGCAAAACTATGTCTTTCGTTGTTGTTGGGATTTTGCATGGGTAACCTGTGTCCTAAAAAAGTATAGGGTATATATTATTGTCGTAAATCAATAATAATAGAGTGTTCTTGACACACTCTAGTTAAAAGCTAAGCCGTTAAAAAATAGCCTCTTATACATGAGGAAAAGACCTGAACGTATTTTACTACGCCAGGTCTGTAAAATCTATCTCTTTGAAGCCAAAAAAGTAAAACTATATGACCCAAAGAAAAGTTCAAAAAAGTTATTTGATCTCTACTTCAGCACCTAACTCTTCTAATTGAGTCTTCAAGGCTTCAGCTTCGTCCTTAGCAACACCTTCTTTCAAAGGTTTTGGAGCTTCGTCTACCATTGCTTTGGCATCTTTCAAACCTAAACCAGTCAATTCTTTTACAGCCTTTACTACTTTAAGTTTAGCGCCACCAGCAGATTTCAAGATAACGTCGAACTCAGTTTTTTCTTCTGCAGCAGAATCTCCTTCTGCGCCAGGGGCACCAGCAGCAGGTCCTGCAACTGCAACTGCAGCAGGCTCAATGCCGTGCTCTTCTTTCAAAATAGTTACTAGGTCGTTAACTTCTTTCAAAGTTAAGTTTACCAACTGTTCTGCGAACTCCTTCAAGTCTGCCATTGTATTAAAATTTTAAAAAAGTCTAAATTGAATGTTACTAATTTCTTTGCGCTGTTAATTAAGCTGCTTCTTCTTTATCAGATAAAGTTTTAAGCACACTTGCCAATTTACTACCACCGCTTTGTAAAGCAGATACCAAGTTGCGACCTGGAGATTGTAGCAATCCAACAAGCTCGGCAATCATCTCTTCCTTAGACTTGATCTTAGAAAGAGCTTCTAGTTGATCAGCTCCTACATAAATGGCCGCATCTACTGATGCTCCTTTCAATGCAGGCTTTTCATTGCCATCTTTTTGAAACTTTTTGAGTAATTTTGCAGGCTCACTCACTGACTCACCAGCGAACATAATTCCTGAAAATCCTTTCAACATATCTGACTCGAAAAGCGTGGTATAATCAGCGTCTTGTTGTTCAAGTGCTTTCTTAATCAAAGAATTCTTTGCAACACGATACTCGATACCTTTTTCAAAGCACAAGCGACGGAATTGGTTGATACCTTCTACGGTCATTCCTCCCGCATCGGTAATATAAAAACCAGTTGCTTCAGAGAATTTTCCTTTCAATTCTTCGATTACTACCGCTTTTTCTTCCCTTGTCATTTTACTAAAAGTTTAATGTTGATCTCCTCAGTTAATTGTCAAAGGTATTTTTATCTACCATAACCGACGGACTCATCGTACTTGACAAGTAAATACTCTTGATGTAAGTACCTTTCGCTGAAGATGGTTTTAGCTTAATCAAAGTATTCAATAATTCTTTAGCATTGTCATACAGTTTCTCTTGTGTAAAAGAAGCTTTACCAACAGAAGTATGAATAATACCTGTCTTGTCTACTTTGAAATCAACTTTACCAGCCTTAACCTCTTTCACAGCATTTGCAACATCTAGGGTTACAGTACCAGATTTTGGGTTAGGCATCAATCCACGAGGACCAAGTACTCTACCTAATCGTCCAACTTTTGCCATTACAGTAGGCATAGTGATTACTACATCAATATCAGTCCATCCACCTTCAATCTTCTTGATGTATTCATCTAAACCTACGTGATCAGCACCAGCGTCTTTGGCTTCTTGTTCTTTATCAGGAGAACATAAAACCAACACTCTCACTTCTTTACCCAGACCGTGGGGAAGCGTAACAGTTCCTCGCACCATTTGGTCTGCTTTTCGAGGGTCTACTCCTAAACGCACGTCAATATCCACGGAAGCGTCAAATTTGGTGAAGGTAATATCTTTGATAATACCTGCAGCCTCATTGAGTGAATACTCACGACTCTTGTCAAATTTAGAAAGTGCCTCTTTCTTCTTTTTTGTTAATTTTGCCATTGAATCTGCTCTTGAATGGGAAGGCAAATGAGAAAACTCATTCTACCATTCACGAATTACACAAAATTCTTTACTTAAAAAGGACTGTCTCCTGTCACTGTAATTCCCATACTACGGGCAGTACCTGCTACCATTCTCATTGCTGACTCTTCAGTAAAGCAATTCAAGTCAGGCATTTTGGTTTTTGCGATTTCACGCACCTGATCCCAAGTAACCGAAGCTACTTTTTTACGATTAGGTTCACCAGATCCAGACTTGATTTTAGCAGTTTCCTTAAGTAATATAGGAGTTGGAGGTGTTTTAATTACAAAGTCAAAAGACTTGTCTTTGTAGTAAGTCACCACAACAGGCAAAATCATCCCTTTTTTGTCCTGGGTACGACCGTTGAACTGCTTACAGAACTCCATAATGTTTAGTCCTTTACTACCAAGAGCAGGACCAATAGGAGGGGCAGGTTTGGCTTCACCACCAGGAACTTGTAGTTTTAAATAACCTTCAACTTCTTTTGCCATAACACTTCAAAAAATTAAGTTGAGCAAAAACTTACTCAACTATGGAGGTATTATATCCCTTATTTATATTACAAACAGGTTGAAAAACATTATTCTTGTTTCTCAACCTGTACATAATTCAATTCAACCGGGGTGTTACGCCCGAAGATTTTTACCATTACATTTAGCTTCTGTCTCTCTTCAAAGACTTCTTCTACTGTACCGGTAAAACCATTGAAAGGTCCATCCATTACCTTTACTGTTTCACCTACTATAAAGGTGGTTTCTAGTTTAGCATCTTCTTGATCGCTTTCGTCAACTTTACCTAATATGCGATTTACTTCGCTGGGTCTAAGTGCTACTGGATCTTTTGAAGTAGTGCTTCCATTTACTGATAAAAAGCCAATGATGCCAGGAATGTTTGTAATCATGTGAATTACCTCTCCCCCCTGATCTCCTTCAAGATTGGCATGAACCATTACATATCCAGGGAAAAAGCTTTTTTCGCGCAACCGTTTTTTACCGTTACGCATTTCATAAACTTTTTCGGTTGGAATGAGAACCTGCGGTACATACTCCTGAAAATTACGTTTTGCAATTTCGTTTTCAAGATATGTTTTTGCTTTCTTCTCTTTACTGGCTATAGCCCTTACAACATACCATTTCAATTGACTCATTTATTCTTACTTTATTTGGATGGGTTAACAGTGTCGTAGTACAACTCCATAGCAGTTTCGAAAACTTTGTCGATTCCGAAGATTACTAAGGCGAAGATGATAGACGCGATAAGCACTAAAGTAGAATCATTCTGTAGCCTTTTAAAAGTAGGCCAGGTAACTTTGTCTCTTAACTCTTTGAAAGAATCAATTACAAAAAACCTTGCTTCACGAAAGAATGACAGAAACTTGTTCATTATTTTTTTTAATAATTGGAATGCACGGGTGGAGAGACTCGAACTCCCAGCCAACGGTTTTGGAGACCGCTACTCTACCAATTGAGCTACACCCGTGTATATAAAAGAATACTCCTCTCGGAAAAGGAGTGCAAATATATGAGATATGACTTATAAATACAAGTGCGCTCCTAAAATTAATTAAGAACGCACTCTATATATTCAATTAGTCTAAAACTTCGGTTACCTGACCTGCACCGATGGTACGTCCACCTTCACGAATCGCAAAGCGAAGACCTTTTTCCAAAGCAACAGGGTTAATCAATGTAACAGTAAGACTTACGTTATCACCTGGCATTACCATTTCAACGCTTTCTGGAAGTTCAACCTCACCAGTAACGTCAGTTGTACGCAAGTAGAACTGAGGACGGTACTTCTTAAAGAAAGGAGTATGACGACCACCTTCTTCTTTTGAAAGTACATAAACTTCAGCTTTAAATTTAGCGTGAGGAGTTACAGAACCTGGCT
>DIYR01000193.1 GCA_002429085.1 Flavobacteriales bacterium UBA6049 | reverse complement strand
GTAATGCGTCAGCCGTTAGAAGATCGTTTAGTTACCATTTCTCGAGCAAAAATCACAGTAGACTATCCAGCGAGCTTTATGCTGGTGGCAAGCATGAACCCCTCTCCCAGCGGAGAATTCTATGACCCAATGAACTCTACTGATAGTGAACAATCAGTAAAGCGCTATCTCAACAAAGTTTCAGGACCATTAATGGATCGCATAGATCTGCAAATAGAAGTTCAACGTGTACCTTTTGAACAACTCACCGAAAAACGAAAAGGTGAATCTAGTCATACCATAAGAGAACGAGTAATGAATGCCAGAAAAATTCAAGCGGAAAGATTTCAAGATCAAAATGGGATTCACACTAACTCACAGTTAACGCCAAAACTTATGCGCAAATTCTGTGAAACTGACGCTAATGGACAAGCTCTTCTAAAAACAGCTGTTGACCGATTGAATCTATCTGCTCGCAGCTATGATCGCATTCTTAAAGTAGCTAGAACAATTGCCGATCTTGATCAATCCTTAAAAATAGAAGCTCAACATTTAGCAGAGGCCATACAATACAGGTCACTTGACCGCGAAGGATTCCTTGGATGAGGCAAGTTTCCCAAAAACATCCTATTAAATAACGGTAGTTTTCTTTCTTTTATAAGTAAATCCAAGAAAACACAATCTTGGAATGAGATTTGTAAGTAATAGGAAATGAGGGAATAGTGATAGCCTAACCTAGTTACTGTTCAACCACCGTTATAGAATACTCCCCCCTGTTTTGAGAGTTTTTCTCTTTTGGGCATAGCAGGTAGGAAGATTAAAGATTATCGAGTTCCCCCACTAAGTATCGACTGTGCTCGAGTTTTTATAGCTCGGGCTTTTTTATTAGTACAATCGCTTGACCTATTTTTGGCCGCATGATCAACGGAAAAAAAGTTGTTGTAGTAATGCCTGCGTATAACGCAGAAAAAACACTGCAAATGACCTATAATGAAATTCCTCGTGACATTGTAGACGAGGTAATTTTAGTGGATGATAAGAGTAATGATAAAACTTCAGACTTAGCCAAGTCAATTGGAATTGAGCATGTGATCACCCATGAAGTAAACAAAGGATACGGAGGAAATCAAAAATCATGTTACAATAAAGCTTTAGAAATTGGAGCAGATATTGTGATCATGGTTCACCCTGATTATCAATACACTCCAAAGTTGATTGCATCTATGTGTTACTTAATTGCAAACGATGTGTATCACGAGGTTTTGGCTTCTAGAATTTTAGGGAAAGGTGCTCTTAAAGGCGGAATGCCAATTTACAAATACATTGCTAATCGTATTCTTACGCTTACTCAAAACATATTAATGAACCAGAAATTGAGTGAATATCATACTGGTTACAGAGCATTTAGCAAAGAGGTGTTAGAAGCAATCAATTACAATATCAACTCAGACGATTTTGTATTCGATAATCAAATGCTAGCTCAAATTTGCTTTGAAGGATATGAAATTGCAGAAGTTACTTGTCCTACCAAGTATTTTGAAGAAGCTTCAAGTATCAACTTTAAGCGAAGTTCCATATATGGTTTAGGGGTATTGTGGACATCATTAAGTTACTTCCTTCAGAAAATTGGGCTAGGAAAATTCAAAATATTCAAGAAGTAGCAGAATATAGCTACAGAATTCTTATCTCTTGGCTTCGCGTTTCCAAAATGCGAAGCCATTTTTTTCGTACAATAACTCTACATCCTCAATCGTCTCTAGCTCTTTCTTGCCTGTAATTTTGGTTACAAAGAATACGTCACGATCTATATCACCATACTTTAACCACTGACTATCAATTCTTCTATTATCGCCACCCGGCATTGGTTCTGAATAAAACAAGTGCCCATAACTTTTGAATCGTTCTGGTTTCACATAACAATCGCAACCCTTTTTAGATTCGTAGAATTCCATTGCTGCTAATTGCGAGATTCCTTCAATCTTCTTAATGATCAAAATAAGTGTAGCAAACACAAAAACTCCTGTTCCAATCAGTAGCGTTTGGAATGCTCGAACACGTTGATTTTTATAGAACATTAAGAATCCTACGGTAATACCAATCAATAAAACTCCCGCTAGAGCTTCTACTCCAGTCCAAGGAATATCTGCATCTAGATTAGCCATTGCAAATGGATCTTGAGAGAACAATGGCCTAATGATATCTACGTTCATTCCTACAAATGGCAGAGCAATCAACAAAATTCCAAACAAGCCAGCTATGAAGACTAAAAGACCTTTCATCCAACCACTTAATTTCACTTGATCTTTCAGCATGTAGTAACCTACTTGTGCTGCCAAGAAAGTCAGAGGAAAATAAGTCATTGATGAATAATGCACGATTTTAGACTTTACGATGGTAAACAAGATCAATACGACCCAGAATAAAATCATCATCCAAGTGCGCATGTTTCGCTCTACGTATCGCTCTAAAGGCATTTTACCATGAGCACGAATTAAAAATACAGACATTGGAAAACATCCGAATAATAATACTACAAAATGATACCCAGGGAATCCTGCATGACCAGCATCTGGTGTGCTAAACATTGTCCATTGGCGGATGGTGAATTCAATCATAAATTGAGGTCCATGCACTAGGGTTTCTACCCCATACCAGACTAGGCAAGTGGCAATCATTACAGCAAAATAGAATACAAATGCAGGTATAGTAATATACAGTCTAAATCTCTTCAAAATCCAATATATACCAAGTACTAAACCTGTAATTAGAAATGCTACTGGACCTTTCGTCAAAATTCCCAATCCAGTAAACAATCCTGCCAATGCTAAGTATGCCCATTGACTTTTGTTAAGTTCTATATCTGCCTTATTCTCTCTCTTCCAGTAATAAAGAATAAGATGATATAACCCTAAGAATATGAAGAAGTTGAACCATGGATCTATGATTCCACTTTTGAAATATAAACTTGGAAGTACGCTACCGAAATAAGCTCCAGCCCATAAAAACCCAAAGCGTGCATTGTATAGTTTCTCTCCAAAACGATACAAAGTCATTAGGGTAAAAATGCCTGCTAATGCGTTGGGAAAACGAGCAGCATATTCTCCAATACCAAATAGATTCATAGCACCTGCCTGAAGCCAAAAAAACAAAGGAGGCTTTTCTGTAAATGGTATAAAGTTTACGTGAATACGGAGGTAATCTCCTAACACAACCATTTCACGTGCAATCTCTGCAAAATTGATCTCGTCCCAATCAAATAAGTGAACACCTCCTAAAAATGGTATATAGATTATTGCTGCTACAAGCCCTACTAGGCTAGTATTCTTCCAAGATGTAGACATTCCTATTTCTTCTTCTTTCCTCCTAATACATTCAGAACTTTACTGGCAAAATCATCATTGATACCTAAAGTCCCTTTTACCCAATTGTAAGCAGCAATGGCCTGTTTATCTGCCCAAATCAAAGCTGACTTGGCTCCATCTGTTGGTCTAGCTCTATAATTAGTTGCTCTTTTTCTAGGAGCTTCTGTTTCTTCTGTGAAGTAGTATAACGCAATAGACTTACGTGAATTCCCCTCAGGGCATTTTAATGGATCAGGTAATCCATGATAGGAATCTTCATCTGTATTGAACACAACTACTCTATTGAACAGCGGGGCAATTTTATGTTCGCAAGCTGTCATTTTTCGATCCCACAATTCTAAATCTCCACCGTAACTCTCGTCCCAATCTTTATTAAGGTAAACGAGTACATTCACGCGTCTTCTCCAGTTTCTTCGGTGAGGATGAACTGTGAAATCGGCATGAACATTCAAATAGCCACCACGCTCACTTTGGTGAATTCCTCCTCCTTCAAATGTATCATCTGGCAAAAGTCCTTTAATGCCAGTTAGTTCTTCTAGGTAATCGATAAATTCTTTGCTATTCAACTCATCAATTACTGTTCTAATGAATGAGGGAATCAAGTCTAACTTGTTTAGTCCATGCTTCTTTTCATTCACATGCACATAATGAATCCACCCTTCGTCTTTCACCTTTGGAAAAACCTCTAAAGCTTTATCTGCAGCCCAAGTTTCCAAGAAATCATCAAACATGATATGTGGATAAGGACTTGCTTGTTGATAAACTGATTTATCTGCTAAAAGACGATCTGTCCATCTAGCGTAATCAACGATGGTCTGCGTTTGTGTAGTTTCCATTTCAACCAGTTTTGGTGGCTCAAAGATAGGCGAAAGTTACAGCTTACTGTCGCCATAAAATGTGCTAATTTGCACCTATTCAAAGCACATGAAGAGCGAAGAAATCTACAGTCAAAAAAGCCTTAGTATCCAAAAAAGTAAACTGCCTGCTGTTGGGCTTGAGCAATTATTGCTAAGCACTACATGGGGATCAAAAGGATTTCGCTACACTCAACTGCACTCAGTAGAACGCATACACCAACTACACCATCCTTATCACTTTACATTGCAGTGGGGGAATCGGTTATTAGGTAATATTACACTTGATCACAGAAAAAGCAAAGTCGGTACTAATGAGGTAAACGCTCACTACATTAGATACTTCGCTTTTCGTGGCGGGATGCAGGCTGTTGAAGGAAAATTAAATATTAATCCACGACAAAATGAGCTGCGCAAGCGATTGCTAAACGCAATGCAAAACGCTCCTCAATCGGAACAAGTTAACTACAACGAAAACACTTCGTTGCCGGGAATAACATACGGGTTTATAGATGGCAATAATGCCCGCTCATTAAATCAGGGTAATCAGTTTCAATTTGAAAGCATCAGGCAATTCAAGCCTTTGGTTTTTTTCAGGGGAAAACCAAAGGCTTACCCTGATATTAGGAGCATTACACCCAACGAAAAACCACTTGTAAAAGGTCTAATCAAAGACCATTACAAAGATCATCAACTTACACACTGGAACTATTTGTTTTACAACAACTCCTATTTTGTTGTTGCCCATAAAGGAGTAATTTATGCTGGGTGTCAAGTACACCAAAACAAGTGGAAAGTAAATGGGTTAGGTTCTAAGCGTACAGAGCCCCTTATCAAACCAATTCTTAAGAATAAATTCGTCAAGCAATATTTCAACCCAAACGATTTCAGATTTTTAAGCTTTGATCACCTCTTTGTAAAGCCCGGTTACGAGGACGCATTGTTTATGCTTTTCGAGGGATTACTTCATCGTTATAACCAACATTTTGGGATGATTGCCCTAGATACTGACGAACCTATGTACCATGTCTTACAACAACCGAAAAAACTGGGGTTAGCAGGTAGGTTCTTAACCTTTAAACCAGGGCACGTAATGGCTAAAGGTTTGGATGGGTATACACTCCCATCCATCTTAAACGAAAAACCTGTTTTCATTTCAGCTTTTGATATTACTTAATACAATTCTCTTATGATAGCTATTGCCGATAGTGGATCTACTAAATGCGACTGGGTTATCTTGAACAACGCAGGTGAGCAAGTTCTAGCAACCAATACTTCTGGCTTTAATCCTTATTACAAGGATGCCATTGAAATTGAGGGTATTTTGAGAGGAAACTTGGGATTAAGCCAAATCAGCTTACAAGTAAAAGAAGTGTTCTTTTATGGTGCAGGGTGTTCTTCAGAAAAAATGATTCGCATTGTTGAACATGGATTACAGTCTGTTTTCACAGCAGCCATGATTAACGTAAATCACGATGTTTATGGATCGGCATTATCAACTTATTCTGGTGAACCTGGAATTTCTTGCATTCTAGGAACAGGATCAAACTCTTGCTATTTTGACGGTAAAACAATTGATAATGGAATTCCTTCTCTAGGTTACATTCTAAACGATGAAGGTTCTGGAAATGCTATTGGTAAAAAGCTCATCACCAATTATGCATATGGTAATCTACCAACAGAACTAGCTACCGATTTTGATGCTTGTTTTGATACCGATCTAGAAACTATATTAACCAACATTTATCAAAGGCCATATGCCAATACCTACATTGCCAGCTTTGCTCCTTTTGCTTCAAAGCATAAGAAACATCCATTTATACAATCGCTTATTTCAACTGGGATTGACGATTTTCTGAAAGTGCACGTATTGAGCTTTTCAACAGCACATCAGGTTCCAATTCATTTTGTAGGTTCTATCGCTTTTCACTTTAAAGATGAGTTAGAAGAGGCATGTAAAAAGATAAACCTCACTTTAGGTACCGTTATCCAAAAGCCCATAGATGGCTTAGTAGAACATTATCTACTTTCTTTCAAAAAAAAGAATTAATATTGCATTGAACTAGTTAATCCACACCACTAAATGAAAACTATTTCTTCATTTTTAGTTTATTCCTGTATTTCTCAGTTTCAATTGTTTTCACTAACAACCTTAAATTATTCTATTGGTGGATTTGGTATTGATTATTTAAAGGCTCCTCCGGAAGGTAATCGTATACCCGACACCTAGTACAAACATCATTAATTCGGGCGAATCAGAACTTCAGCTATTCGAATAATCACCTTATTTAAGCTTAACCAACACTGCCAATTAAGTGTTTTCGTAAAGCTGTAGCAAAATTCAGACCTGATCATTTTATTGCTCACTAATAAAACATATTTGTTAAAAGACAGAATTAATGTGCAGCCTACCATTTACGATATATCAATTAAAAAACTCATTCGATTTATTAACCTAAATTCATATCAAAAAAAACAAACAGTAAACTTTTATATTTATTTCATAAACAACTAAAAACTACATACTATGTACCATTACCAAAACCTGTTTCTTAAAGCAGCACTTTCTTTATTTTTAACCTCTTTTTTTATTAACACTCAAGCGCAAGATCACATGCCCCTTATGGTCAATGCAGTAGACGGAGGAAGTTCGTTTGTGGCTTGGGAAGATCTTTCAGAAGGTATAAATATCACAGTTGATATGTATTCTTATTCTGAAGAAGATGAAAGCTATACGTTTATTGAAAGCTTCAGTACTACTAAAAACTACTTTGTATTCCCACAAACATATCGAAGCGATAACGTAGAATACTATTTTCAAGTCCAAGGAGAATCTGGTGGAGAGATCGTAGTCAATACAGACTTACGGCCTGTGTGTCTGGGTTGTTTTTGGGATGTAACCGAAACTTGGATTTGCGATGGTCAAAATTACGCTTGGGAACTAGCAGAGCTGAAGAAAAGAAATCAGCAACGCTACAAATTGTCATTACAACAACCTTCACACCCTATAACCAAATCAGGGTCGTTTGAGTACTATTCGCCTTTACGCCCATATGAACAAGGCGAAGAAAAATATTTCCCATCAACATTTATCAACATAAGACCATTCACTACTAAAAATGGTACCGCAATTCCAGATCATCAAGAGGCATGGGGAGTACCTCAGCCACTAGGACCACATAACAAGAGATGGGGAAATGCTTTTCCATACACAAACTTCTATTTTGACACAAAACAAAGTGCCGATAGACATTTTGTTATGAGCCACTTCAACACAACTAGAAACGTAGAAAGTGGTCAATACTCGTATAATTTGCAATGTAGTTCATATCCGCGACAAGGAAGCTACACAGGTAACGGAGGAAATGGTGGAGGAATAATTAAAACTCCTATCGGAGATTTAAGCGCTAATCCAAGACAGCCTTCGGACAGGTTTGACGAACACAAGAGATGTTACCGAACCATTATTACAACATGCCTTAGACCTCTAACAGATGTAGATGGCAATGTATGGTGGGTTCAATATCCTTGTCGTCAAACGATTCTAGTTCCGTGTGATGGTATAAATAACGACCCAGTATTAGGTAATGATATTAGCGCTAATGAAATTATAGAAATGTGGTCTGAAATAGATGACATTGATGGTGATGAGGTGAATGAAGAGATTGACTACATCATATTAAATTCATTAGATCAAGATAATTTCACCACTGTTTATTTCACAACAGATGTATCTTTAGAAGACATCAGTACTGAGGCACTACCAAATGGCGTTTATGAAGTATCAATTGGCTATAATAATGATACAGAAATGGGATCATATTTCATTGTAGACCAAAGCATAGAACAATCTGGAACCGACATAGATGAAAACAATTTATTCTCTGCGCAGATTTACCCAGTTCCAAATGATGGTAATTACTCATTGAAACTATTATCTGAAACTGAACAAAACTACACTTATAAAGTATTAACTTTAAATGGTGAAGAAATTTATAGTAATACATTCAATTTGGTACAAGAATCTACCTTTAATATTAACCTAGAATTAGGTTCTACGGTACCACAAAATCAACTAGTACACAAAATAGTCAATGAACATGGCTTTGAAACAATTATTAAGACTATTCTCACTGAATAATAAGCAAGCTAGCCTGCTTGCATTTTTCATCTTGAATTATTTGGGCTTGAATGCCCAAATAATTCAAGATTTAACTATTGGCGGCTCAGATTATGATGAACTGCGGGTTGTTTTGCATCAAGATGATGTAACAACCCTTTTTTTCAATTCTGTTTCACCAATCTCTGGAGATAAATCTATATCTAATCACACATCGGATTATGATGTTTGGATTGTCCAATTAGACGAAAACAATACAATCATTAAACAACGAGTGCTAGGTGGGTTCGATCAAGATTTTATTAAGCAAGCAATTCAGTTAAAAGACGGAAGCTATATTGTTGGATGTAACTCATCTTCTCCAGTAGATTTTGACAAAACCACCCCGAATTATGGTTATTCTGATTATTGGATTGTAAAGCTAGATTCCAACTTAAATATTGTTTGGCAAAAAACTTATGGCTCTGAAACAAATGATGATCTTAGTGATATAACAACAGATTCTCAAGGAAACATCTACCTTACAGGAGATGCGCTTGCTGTTTCAACCCTTCCAAGTGGAAACAGAACAGTTCCTTCTAAAGGATTAGGAGATTTATGGGTACTCAAGCTTGATGCCAATGGAGATGAAATTTGGCAACGCTCTTTTGGTGGAGATCTAGGTGAATACTCTTCTCACATTTCTATTAATAGTTTCCAAGAAATTTTCATTTACACCACTAGTAACTCTCCAACTTCCTTGGATAAATCAATAGATACTATTGGTGGAAATGATGGATGGCTGTTAAAACTAGACTCGAATGGCAACCTTGTAAGAGATATTGTACTCGGAACAACATCCAATGATTCCCCAACTGATGTGTTTAACGTTGGAGACAAAATTTATGTTTCTACAACAACGCCAGCGGAGATTAGTGGGAATAAAACCTCCGATTTTTATGGTGGGGGTGATTGCTGGCTTGTGCAACTAGATCGAGACTTAAATGTTAATTGGCAAAAAACTTACGGTGGATCGGGAGATGAAATATTCAGTGATTTTTATTATTCCCAGTCTAAAGAATCGTTGTTTATGCTCATAACAAGTTCTTCGTTTCCTTCTGGAGTGAAAACAACACCTAATAAAGGCGGGAATGATTATTGGTTATTAGAAATTGATAGCCAAGGCAATATACTATCTCAAAATGGAATTGGTGCCATCAATAATGATGTAGCTGTGTCTATAGCAGAGAAGGATAATCGTTTATTACTTGGGGGGTTCTCGAACTCTAATGTCTCTGGTGACAAAACCAACAATAGCCAAGGAAGTTTTGATGGGTGGCTTGTAGAACTCGATGTTGCTTTGAGTAATAAAATTACAGAAGATAATAAGAAGTCATTCTCCGTTTATCCAAACCCTGGATCGGAGGAACTTTTTCTAAATGGAATAGATGAAAATGAATTTTATCAATTATTTGATATTACTGGACAACAAGTATTAAACGGTATTTTAAACAATTCATCTATTTCAATTAGCGATCTTCAAAGCGGTATTTACTTTTTAGAGATAGAAGGTTATCAAACACAACGAATTGTGAAGAAATAAATTTCTGCGTCTAAAACAAGCTATTTTATCCTAATCTTCTAACACCTCTGGTTTACGTTTAAGTTCTAGAATTCGAATTTCGTTCGGCTTCAATTCCCATTGATCTAGTACAGAAAATGTTTTTTGAGTAATAATGTCAATACCTATGTGGTATCCGTTTGTTACTTCGGTAAATCTTCGTGTGTTTACTGATTGCCTTCTTTCTGATGCGTTCACTACTACAAGCACTGCTTGTCTTTCGGTGTCTCGCACGTATGCATACACTTCATTTTCTGGAACAAACTGAATAAACCGCCCTTCTTTGATTGGTTCATTTTTTCTTCTCCAAGCAAGTAATTTTTCTGTGTATCTCTGAAGAGGTAACTCTACTGAGTCATTATCAAACATAGTAATAGAAGGAACTGATAATTGAGGAATTCCCCTTATGGTTAATAATATACCCAATGCTATTTTGCGTTTGATGATTGCAGAATCCGAGAGATTAATTTCCTTGGAATCGTTCCACAAAGACGTAACAAGGTGGTTAGGATTAGGATAAATAAAGTCTTCAGTCATTAACCGATAAACGGCATCCGCATCTCCTTCCAAAAAATCGCTAATTGCATGTCCTAATTCTTTATCTGTTACACTTTCTAAATGGCTTGAAAACTCTCTATTGAGCCCACTCTCACCTAGAAACCAAGATTGACCAACAGCAGATGGCACGTTAATTTCTCCTATTACAAACAGGGTAGGAAACTCCGCCAACATTCTATCTCGCCAAATACGCATAAAAATTTGATCAATATCTGGATAGTTAGCTAAATACACAGCATCATATCCTCCTACTTCTTGCCACCAAATACTTTGCTGTATGAGGTATTCTGCGAGTGTGTCATTTGCATGGTTCCAATCTGCAAATTGTGTATTGAGCGATCCTGTTGTAAAACGATCCCGATCTATATACGATGAATGTGGATCGTATATAGAGGTTGCCCTCTCATTACTCTGTAAATAACCAGTGGTATCATAATGACCTGAACCTGGTTTTAAAATCCATGAGTTAAAGGGTGGGTTCTGAACAAATCTATGGCTATTGTCTGCCTGATTCATTACCTCTATCCTCATAGTTTTTATTCGTTTACGATGGGCAAATTGCTGCACATCGATCATATCATCAATCTTTCCAAAACGAGATCGGTTATGGTAAAAATCTGTAGTGCCAATGACACCAACACTATCTGATACGCCATTGAATGGAGCAACTGCTATACACGTATACCCAGTTTCTACTAACTGTTCAAAATTGTCTTGAACTCGACTTACATCTAAACTATCGATATGTTGAACGCCTATTACATCTTGTGCATCTAGCCCTTTCTGCACATAAACAGACCTTCTTTTCAGCTCGTAGGAAAACTTATGCTTCTTCTTTCCTCTAAGAGTTAAAGCAAGTTCTCCGGGCTGAGCATTTTCTGAAATAGTAATGTACACCAGAGCATACGAAGGGTTGTTTGGTATGTCATCTACTTCATGTATGCTTACATCAGGATAATCTAAAGATACTTCAAAGTTTACCAAATCTTCTCCTACCAATAGTAGTTGCAGCACTTCTTGATTCATATTAGTGAACCAGAACGGTGGATCAACTCGATCTACTTTTTGTCCGAATAACTGACTTGAAAAGATTATAACACAGAAAAGAAGGTTCCAACTCTTCATTCACGCTTGTTTGTCAAGCACAAAGTAACAATTTGCAACTCAACTCTCGAAATGCTATTGCTTAGTCCTTACTTAACCCTTCTCCCATCATTACGCATAACTCAGCCATTCTAGTAGAATATCCAAATTCATTATCGTACCAGCTTACTACTTTAAGCCATCCATTTGCATCTGTTGTCAGTAAGCTATCAAATATGGAAGAGTGTGGATTCGCAATAATATCAGTTGATACAAGATCATCTTCTGAGTAAGCAAGAATACCTGCTAAATATTCTTCAGAAGCATTTCTCATAGCATCATTAATATCTTCCACCACGAAAGGCTTTTCAAGTTTAAGCACCAAATCGATACAAGAACCTGTAATCACTGGAACACGATAAGCCGAACCTGTAATCTTGCCATCAAGATGAGGAAATATCTTACCTACTGCTTTGGCAGCGCCAGTAGTGGTTGGCACAATGTTAACTGCAGCAGCTCTTGCTCTGCGCATATCTCGGTGGGCAGAATCGTTTATACGCTGATCTGCTGTATATGCATGAATGGTATTTAAAACACCCTGTTCTATTCCCCAAATATCATCAATTACTTGCACTACTGGAGAGGTACAATTAGTTGTACAACTGGCATTTGACACAATGTAATCTTCATTGGTTAATATGTCTTCATTTACCCCAAGCACAACACTTTTAATTTTCTCGTCTTTTACAGGATAAGAAAGAATTACTCTCTTAGCTCCTGCTTCTAAATGTGCCGCAGCTTGATCATATTTTTTGAATAGTCCTGTACAGTCTATTACAACATCTACGTTCAGTTCGTTCCAAGGAAGGTTTGCAGGATCTCTTTCTGTAAAACACTGAATGGTATGATGAGCAACTTTAATGGTGCTATCTTCTACTTCTATGATATCATGGAACGGCCCGTACACAGAATCGTATCGAAGCAACTTGGTTAAAATAGATGCTTGATTCAAATCGTTAAACGCAACAACTTCCACATCTTCTAACTCATACAATTGACCAAATGTTGTTCTTCCAATTCGGCCCATACCATTAATAGCAACTCTCATGTTTTTGTGTTTTTGTTAGGGATTTTTATATGAACTAAAATTACGGAAAAGAAAAAGCCTCGCTATTAACTTACTGTAATAACGAGGCTTACTTAACATTATATCTCTATGCTAACTGAAAATACGGTATTTCAATCTTTTCAGTAAGTAATACATTACAGGAACGATTACTAGCGTTAAGAATGTTGCGAAGGTCAAACCAAAGATTATTGTCCAAGACATTGGCCCCCAGAATGCAACATTATCCCCACCTACATACACGTTCGGATTCAACGTTGTAAAGAAGCTAAAGAAGTCTATGTTCAGTCCAACTGCTAATGGAATCAACCCTAAAATGGTTGTGATAGCCGTTAAAAGTACTGGACGCAAACGAGTTTTACCAGCATCTTCAATTGCTTTCTTCACTCCTTCAATCGGAAGTCTTTCTCCATCACCTAAACCAAGTTTTTCTTCTTCACGAGAAATTAAGAGGTTGGTGTAATCGATCAGTACAATGGCGTTGTTTACCACGATACCTGCAAGAGAGATAATACCAATCATGGTCATCAAGATCACAAAGTCCATTTGGAATAAAATCAGCCCTAAGAATACCCCAGTTAAACTGAAGAACACTGAGAACCCGATGATAAATGGTGTGCTAATTGAGTTAAACTGCGCAACAATAATTACAATAATCAAGAAGAATGCAATTGCCAATGCTGTTGACAAGAATGCCATTTCTTCAGCTTGTTGTTCTTGCTCACCAGTATAATCTACACTTACACCCTCTGGCAACTCATACTGAGTCATCAGCTGTTTGATTTGATCATTGATTTCGGTTGCATTATATCCCTCTGTAACGTTAGATGTAATCGTGATAATTCGATTCATATCGGCACGCTTTACCGCACTAAACGTAGATGTTTTCTCTGCGTTTGCAACAGATGAAATAGGCACCTGAACAATTTGTCCACTAGCCATATCTCTAAACGTAATGCGTTGATTTAAGAGATTATCAGGGTTTTCTCTTGCTTCTTTCTTCATACGCACCTGAATTGGGTAATCATCTTCACCCTCTTTGTATGTAGAAACCTCTGCCCCAAACAAGGCTGTACGAATTGCATCACCAATAGAATAAGTACTAAGCCCTAGTCTTCGTGCTTTATCACGATCTACAATAATCGGCAACTCTGGCTTTCCTTGCTCTACGTCTAACTTCAATTCTTCAATACCACCAATATTAGCATCGCCTATGAATCCTTTTATATGCTCTGCCACTTCCATCAATTGGAAGTAATCATCACCACTCAATTCAACTGAAATAGGAGCTCCTGCTGGGGGGCCAGCTGCATCTTTATCAACTGTTATTTTAGCGCCAGGGAATCTTTTAATCGCTTCACGAACTTCTGACTGAACATCACTTGTCATAGTTCCTCTGCGTTCTTGAAACTTCACAAACGAAACAGTGATCCTTGCTTTGTGCGGAGTATTCCCCATTTGCGGACCTTGGTTAGGATCTGAAGTACCTTCACCTACTTGACCAATAACCGACTCTACCAAGAAGTTTTCTGTAGCATTTGTTTTCGGATTTTCTTCCTCATACTTCTTGATATAATCTACAACCGTTTTCTCTATTTCTATGGCTACTTCATTAGTACGCTCTATAGCTGTACCAATTGGCATTTCAATAAAGATGTTTAAGTATTTAGGTTGATTCTCAGGGAAGAATAACACTTTAGGTTGAAACACTCCGGTAAGAATAAAACTAAAAATCAATAAGCCAAATGTTCCGAATAATAACCAACCTGGTTTTGAACCTGATAAGGAATATCGAATAAACCTATCATAGAAATTCTCCATAGCTGGAATCACCTTCTTCTGGAAACCAACAGACGCTGGATACAATACATAGGTATTTAACAACATGAATGAACCTGTAATTCCAATGAAATTGGCACTTACATTTTGTCCTGTCATGAAATAAACCAGTCCAATAGCTATTAAACTAAATGCGGGAATAAGTACACGTATTCTATCAGTTTCTTCTGCAATAAAGCTGTAGTCCTTTAAAAATAGAATCAGAATAATAGACACTACAAACCCTGCTAAGAAATTGAGTGCTGGCATTGCATCTCCAACAACGTCAATGAACATCGCAACACCGAGTATACCAAAGTAGATAATCAATCGCTTGCGCGGAATAACTTCATCTTCTTCCTCAATCTTCATAAAGTTTGAGGTGAATACTGGGTTAATAACCAAGGCAACAAACAATGAAGACGTTAATACTGTAATCAAGGTAATTGGTAACCACTGCATAAACTCACCCATGATACCTGGCCAGAAAATCAATGGAATAAATGCTGCCAATGTTGTTGCTGTTGAAGCAATAATTGGCCACGCAACTTCACCAACACCTTCTTTTGCAGCGGCTAATGGTTTATAGCCTTCATCCATCAAACGGTAAATGTTTTCGACTACCACAATCCCATTATCCACGAGCATCCCAAGCGCTAATACTAATGAGAATAGCACCATTACGTTGAGTGTTACTCCCATACTATTCAAGATGAAGAAAGATAGGAACATACTCATTGGAATAGCCATTCCAACAAATAGGGCATTTCTTAACCCTAAGAAGAATAATAGCGTACCAACAACCAATATCATCCCGAAGATGATGCTATTTGCTAATTCATCTACCTGAGTTCTAGTATCATCTGATTGGTCATTGGTAATAGATATCTCTAAGTTTTTCGGAAATACAGTTGATTGAGCTTCTTTTACAATGATGTTAATGGCATCACTCGCCTCAATAAGGTTTGCTCCCGACCGCTTTTTAACATCTAAAGAAACTACTGGCTCTAAAAACTGGCGAGCATAACTTTCTTTGTCTTCTTCGCCAAAATCTACTGTACCGATATCTCGTAAGTAAACTATATTTCCATTTTCGTGTTTAACTATGATATTCTCAATCTCGCTCCAGTGTTTAAATTCTCCAAGGACACGTACCGATCTTTCGTAATTACCCACTTTTAAGTCACCTCCAGAAATAGTCAAGTTTTCCTGAGAAATTGCACCTGCTACATCACCAAAGCTTACTTGAACTGCATCCATTTTGTGCATGTCCAAATCAACTTTCACCTCTTTATCCATCACACCGCGTATATCAACTGATGTAATTTGTGGAAGATCTTCTATTTCTTCTTCTAGGTGTTCTCCATATTCTTTTAACTGATCTAAAGAAAATTCACCTGACAGATTAATTGTCATAATTGGTGTCAATTCCGAAATGTTCATTTCGAACACATTTGGATCAGCTGGTAAATCATCTGGAAAATCGCCATCACTCATAGCAACATCAACCTTGTCTTTTACCTTTCTTAAGGCCTCTTCAGGAGTAACAGAAAAGTCGAATTTCACTTGAATTGATGAATACCCTTGAATAGATGTTGAATTAAGCTCATCAATTCCACTAATGGTGTTGATTTCTTTCTCAAACGGACGAGTAATCAGCTTCTCAATATCCATTGGAGAGTTTCCTGGGTAAGGAGTTCCAACATAGATTTCTGGAATAACTACTTCAGGGAAAGCCTCCTTAGGCATTGAGTTGTATGAAAATAAACCAGCCAATAGGATGATGGCTGTAATTACGAACACGGTTGTTTTATTATCAACCGACATGCTCGTTAAGCCAAATTCTTTAATGCTATTTGGCTTTTTATCCGGTTGATTTTTAGTTGTATCGTCTTGCATTTCGTTTAGAATTAAGCGTTGGTACGATCTACTACTTGTCCATCTTTCACGCTACGCGCACCATCGCGGATCAATTCTTCTGTTCCATTTAATCCCTTAAGAATATGTGTATTACCTTCATAAGAGATGCCAGTTTCCACAATCACTCGTTTAGCAACAAAGCTTCCAGTATGATTCTCTAACACATACACAAAGCTTTCGCCTTTCGCAGTTTGCTGAATCAAATCTGAAGGAACTACAACAGCATTATCTTCTTCAAAATCTTTGACCTTAAGTACGGCTAATAAATTTGGTTTCAACGCACCCTTATCATTTGGAAGAGCTACTCGAACCGTAAAAGTTCTGTTCATTGGATTGATGTACTGCCCAGTTAAAGAAATAGTAGTGTCTAATGAAACACCTAAGTCAGGGAAGTCTACTTGAACATCTGTACCTCTTTTTACTACAGCGACATATTTCTCTGATACATCTGCTTTGATATAAACCTCATCTAGATTTACCAATCTAACCAATGGCATTCCAGGAGATGCCATTTCTCCCATTTTCGGGAAAATTTCGTCAATCACGCCACTGAATGGAGCAGTGATCACTGTTTGATCCATCTGCGCCTTAGTAGCTTCTAACTGCTTTTGCAAAGCCTCTTTGGCATTCTTAGCCTCAAGGTATTGCATTTCTGATCCTATGTTTTTCTCCCACAAACGTTCTTGTCGCACAAACACATCATTTGCTAAACGTAATTGTGTTTCAATTTGCTCAACATTTTTACGAATGATTTTGTCATCAATTTTCATAAGCATCTGACCTTGAGAAACTTGATCCCCTTCTTTTACAAGTACTTGAAGAATCTCACCTGCCGATTGGCTATATAGTTGAACATTCTGATCTGCTTTTACATCTCCATAAATATCAAAGAAATGTTCAAACTTTTGTCTTGAAATCGCCTGAGAGGTTACTTGAACCAATTTCTTGGTAGTATCCATTGCTGCAATTTGGATTTCCAATTCATTGATCTGAGAAACCAATTCATTTTGTTCACTTCGTAAGCTATCACGCTGAGCGATCATCTGCTCTAGAGATGATTTTTCCCCACCGCATGCAACGATAAAGGCCATGATGGCAAATAGGGTACTTGTTTGTATGGTTTTCATCTTATTGATTGTTAAGTATTCTGTCTAATGTTGATTTTGCCTGAATTAAGCCTTGAGTAGCTTGAATATATCCTGATTGAACCTCAAAGAATTGAATTTGTGTATTCGCCACGTTCAAACTAGTTGAAACACCTTCATTGTATTTGGTAATTTCTTTGGAAAGGATACTTTGAACTAAATCGAGGTTTCGCTTCGTGTTCTCGTATCTATCTAAAGCAAATACGTACTGAGCTCTTGCAGTAGCATACTGAATTTGTAAATCTTGGCTTACCTGTTCAGATTGAAGATCTGCCTTGTCTAACTCAATTTTAGCTTGTTGTGCCTTAAAATGCCTTTGACCACTTGAGAAAATTGGAACATTAAGATTTAACCCCCAAAGAGATGCCGGAAACCAAAAGTCACCATCACCTATCTCTAGCTCATTATTGTAGAACTGTTGTTGATAGCTGTAAAAAGCGTTCAACGTTGGCATGTATTCAGTTTTTACATTTCTAAGATTCAACTTTTGAAGCTCTCTATTTGTTTCAGCTATCTTAAAGTCAATATTGTTGATGTAACTGAACTGCTGTTGTAAAACGGTTTGTGTCTGTCCATATGCCAACACATTATCTAAATCTTCTGTCAATTCTACATCTCGCTCAATTGAAATCCCAAGGGTAAACTTGAACAAGTTCTCGCTAATCTCTAAATAACGAACAGCATCTTTATATGAATTTTCGGCCGATCCATATAATATCTCTAATTGATCGGCATCTTGTTCTGCAGCAAACCCTTCTTCATATAATAAGCGAGTTTCATCAAGAGTTTGCTTCAAATAGCGAACATTACTATCTAGTGTCTCTACATTCTCTCTTGCTACAAGCACAGCAGAATATGCTTGAGTAGCTTGATCTCTAATCTCAAGCTCTGTTCTTTCTTGAGCATTATAAGATAGCTCTCTATATACTCTAGCCGCCTGCAAACCAACAATGTAAGATCCACTAAACAAAAGTTGATTTACTTGCACACCTCCTGTTAAACTATACGTTGTTCCAAACTGTATTTCTTGTAATTGGTCAGTTTGTCCAGTAAAATCAGGCACTAATTGAGTAGGAATATCAATGTTCTGATTAAATGAACCACTCGCATTTACTTGAGGAAGCCCTATTGCAGTTGTTTCTTTTACGCGCTTTTCAGCAATTTCTGCATCCATTACTGCTTGACGGGTAAAATAACTGTGCTCAACTGCATAGGCTTTAGCCTGTTCCAAACTCAGCTGAATAGTTCCCGTATCTTGTTGGGATTGCTGAGCTTGTGTTTTCACTTGAGCTACTAATAGTAGCAACAGAGCGAATAACGTTGATCGTTTCATGAATTAATTGAATTGATTTGAATGTAACATGGAACTTTTCGCAATTCTAAAATGAAGAACATCAATCTCTCTGCTGATTGCGTAAGTTTCATACTAACTATTGATTGACTTGTGACTTTTTACTTTTTCAACGAGGTAGTCGATACCTTTTTGACTAGCTATACCTCTGATATGGTAGCGCATTAATTCAAGGTAAATATCTGGGAATGACATGTCTTCTTCAGGAAAGATGTCTCCACTCCAGAGGTCATCCATTCTTCTTACATACACCCTAGCGATTACAGGACCATTTAAATCTTCTCTATACAGTCCTTCCTCGATACCTTTATTAATGTTTTGTAAAATCATTCCATAGATAAAGTCGTTCTTAAACG
>DIYR01000180.1 GCA_002429085.1 Flavobacteriales bacterium UBA6049 | reverse complement strand
TCTAAAATAGAAGATAGTCTTCCTCCTTGGTCGGCTGTAAATCCTCCACTGGTCAATTGCACATCGCCTAAAATATCAGGGTTAAAAACAGATAAAAATCCGAACAAGTGTCCTGTATTATAAACAGTAGCACCATCCAACAATACTAGGTTTTGATCAGCATCACCGCCTCTTACAAAGTAATCGTTTGTGCCCTCAAACCCTTTGGTAACACCGGGAAGTAGTTGTGCCACTTTAATTACATCTGTTTCGCCAGCAATGGTAGGTAACATACTCATTTCACGAGGAGAAAGAGAGATGGTACTCATCTGGTTATTCTGCACAATTTCTTTAGCAAAGTCTATTTGCTCAACTACCACAAATTCGTTCAGTTTTTCAACAGATGGTGTTAACTGAATAGTGATAGAAGTGTCATTTTGAAAATGGTATCGATCAGTAAAAATTTGATATCCAACGAACGTTGCAGAAAGAGTGTGAATACCTCTATCAGTTTGAAAATTGAATGATCCATTTTGAGTTGTAGTGGCTACAGGAATAGAATCAATCAAAACAGTAGTAAACGGCATAGGTTCGCCTGTTCCAAATTCATAAGCAAAGCCAGAAATAGTGACTTTCTGGCCAAATAAGAAAGAGGACAACAAGAAAAAACTACACAAAAAAGCGAAAAGGTTTTTCAATACTACTTGTTCGATTTATTTCTCACATACAAACGTTTAACCACAACTTGTAGTTTGTACGCATAGCAATGTTCATCTAAAGTTTACAGTCTACTTGTGGATTTGTACCTTGGCTGACATGAAGAAATTATTCATAGTAAGTACCTCTACTATTTACGGAAAACCATATTTATCATACCTAACAGAAGAGATGACTTCTTTCTTTGAAGGATGCCAGAAAGTTACTTTTATTCCATTTGCTCGGCCAAGTGGAATTAGCCATGATGAATATACGGCAAAAGCTGCTGAGGTATTTGCTACCATTGGAATAACTGTAAAAGGAATACATGAGTTCGACAATCCTTTAGATGGGTTGGAATGGGGAGATGGCTTTTTTACAGGCGGTGGAAGCACCTTTGTATTGCTTAATGAGCTATACAATCAAAGCTTAATTGAACCGCTGCGCGAAGCGGTATTGGCAGGCAAACCATATATGGGTACGAGTGCAGGATCAAATATCACTGGAATGACTGTTTCTACAACCAATGATATGCCGATTGTTTATCCACCAAGTTTTGATGCTTTACAATTGATTCCTTTTAACATCAACCCGCATTATTTAGATCCAAATCCTAATAGTACTCACATGGGTGAAACCCGCGAAACAAGAATCAATGAGTTTCATATTTACAATGATGTAAAGGTGGTTGGTTTACGTGAGGGTTCTGCTTTAAAAGTAGAAGGTGATCGTGTTTCTTTATGGGGAGAATTACCTGCTCGAATTTTTGAACAAGGAAAAGAAGCGAAAGAATACAATTCAAATAGTGATTTTCAGTTTTTGATGCAATCCTAAAACATTCATTAATGAAAAAGATTGGCGTTTTATTCTCAGGAAGTGGCGTGTACGATGGCACTGAAATACATGAAGCAGTTTTTACATTATTGGCTTTAGAAGAAGCTGGGCTTGAAGCGGTTTGTATAGCACCTAATACAAATCAGCATCATGTTGTAAATCACCTAACTGGTGATGAAATGAATGAAACTCGCAATGTGTTGGTTGAATCTGCTCGTATTGCTAGAGGTACTATTCAAGATTTGGCTGAAGTAAACCTGAATGAGTTAGATGGTTTGGCAATTCCAGGAGGATTTGGGACAGCAAAAAACCATACAAAGTGGGCATTTGAAGGCCCTGGTGGAGCAATTAATACAGATGTACAAAAGTTGATTATTCATATGGTATCTGCACAAAAACCAATTGCTGCATTGTGCATGGGGCCAACAACTGTTGCTAAAGCACTAGAGGGTACTGAATATCATGTTTCTTTATCAGTTGGAAGTACGGCAGCACCTTCACCATATGATATTCCTTCTATTAGTGGTGGTATGGAAAAAGTTGGTGCAAAAACAATAGAAAAAACTGCGGCAGAAGTTTCTGTAGATAACGAACATAAGATAGTGTGTGCGCCTTGCTATATGATGGAAGCTTCTATTTCTGATATTAGGGCAAACTCAAAAGCAGCAATTGATCAGCTAGCGAAGTGGTTGTAAATTTCTTCAATTTCGGTAGATACTAGTATGATAAGATCTAGCACCATAGGGAAATGGGTTACTTACTTGTTTCCGATATGTTTAATTACCCTATTCTTTGGAGTGTATGAGGTTGGTAAGATACTAGATACAAGACCTACCTCTGTGCATGTTTGGAGACAAACAGATTGTGCATCTCTGGCTTACATGTATTATGCAAAAGACATTTCAATTCTTGAACCTGAAATGCATAATTACATCAGTTATGGAGGCACGAGTGGCAAAACTGCTGGAGAGTTTACAGGTTTATATTGGTTTGTGGGTAAGTTATATTCTTGGTTTGGCTTTTATGAAGGAATCTACCGTTTAGTAGGAGTTGTCTTATTTCTGCTAGCTCTTTGGGCTGTTTTCGACTTAGTAAAAGGGCTCACAAAATCTGTTGCTTGGGGTGTAATAGTTTCAGGGTTTCTAGCAACATCTCCAGTACTTGTCTTTTACAGCTCTGCCTTTTTAACTAATGTGCCAGCACTGAGTTTTGTGCTAATCGGATGGTGGGCTTTTTGGAGGTTTTCTTCAAGAAATAACTTCATTTTTTTAGTGTTAGCAGGAGTTTGTTTTGCGTTGGCTGCACTTCTAAAAATTACTGCCCTAGTTTCTGTAATTGCTTTATTAGGGTGGTGGATTTTAGAAAGAATTCGTTTTACTGATAAGTGGCTAGGGATAAAAAAACTTCCTTCTTCTTGGGGAGTTCTTGTGACAGTTTTTTTGGTGTTTGCGGTAGTCTACGCGTGGTATGCTTATGTAGAATTTTATGTGAATACGAATTCTTTAGGTAAATATACTTTTAACGATGTGTGGCCCATTTGGGAGATGGATAGTGAATCTCTCCATAAGGCAACCTCATTTGCAATTGACCTTATTGTATATCAGGTTACTAGCCCAGCTTGGTGGTGTATTACAGCGATTTCTGCTTTGGTTTTGTTTCTTTTTGGTTGGAAAAACCATGCACGATTGATGCTGTTTTTGGTAGCTACAGGAATTGGGTTTGCTCTTTATTTATCTATGTGGTTTAATGCTCTAGATGGCCACGATTATTACGTTATTAACTTGTTGATACTTCCTGCAATGGTGCTAACTGGGCTAGCAATTTTTGCTGGTAAGTGGATGAATTATGCTCAAAACATCCTAAAGGGAATACTTGTGACAGCGTTACTTTGGAATATTGGTTATGCGTCTAACAACTTCAAAATGCGCTACTGGCCAGAGTTTGAGAAAACGGTAGAGAATTCGGAATACTTTGGAAAAGGTATCGAAGTAGGCTACTGGCGTTACTTTGGAGAGCATAGAGATTATGATGTTTATCATGACTTAGAATCATCATTAGAAGGTTGGGGAATTGATGATAGTAGCATTGTTATTAGCTTACCAGATCCAAGCTTTTGTATCTCTCTGTATTTAATGAATAGAGAAGGGTTTAGTGGAATGTCATGCCCAATTGAACAATCGGCAATTAGCGATAGAATTGATAAGGGGGCCTCATATCTTATTGTAAATGATTCATTATTGAGCAATCAATTAGAATTAGCATCGTTTAAGAACCACTTGGTAGGCACCCATGGCGCTCTATCGGTTTATGACCTAACTAAATAATGATGCGTTTTTCGCTTAAACAGCAACACCTGGTATGGATTTGGTTGATTGTTTCAGCCAGCTTTTTAGTGTGGGCAGCGCTGCATAGTGAGGGAGCTTATGGTGGTGCAGATAGTTTTGTTCATTACTTAATTGCTAGGTATAGTTGGGAAGCTCCAGAGTTGTTTCTAGACCATTGGGGAAAGCCTCTTTTTACATTATTGGTTTCACCTTTTGCTCAACTCGGTTTTATTGGAGTTAGGCTATTTAATATTGGTTGTGCTCTTCTTTCAGCATGGCTAGCCTACAAAACGGCAAAAAAACTAGGATTGCACTTTCCCATAGTTGCAGCAATTTTTTCATTGGCAGCCGTACTTGGTATACCGGTTTACTTAAGTGGTTTAACAGAACCTCTTTTTGCCCTTACTCTAATTTTATCTGTTTATCTGGCTAGTTCCAAGAAGTGGATGCTTAGCACTATCATCATTTCTTTTATTCCATTGGTAAGAACAGAAGGGTTCATGTTTATTCCTCTATGGTTATTTGTTCTATCACTTTTAAAGCGCTGGAAAGTAATTTCATTTCTTTTTACAGGCTTCCTTGTTTATTCATTAATAGGTTTGATTGCGGGTAAAGACTTTTGGTGGATAATTAGCGACAGCCCTTATGGAGTGGGGCAGGTTTATGGAAATGGTGAGCTTCTTCATTTTTGGAACTATAGAGAAGAAACCTTTGGACTAGCTTATATTATTGCATTCTTCTCAGGTATGGTATGGTTGTTATCTCAGTGGAGAATGTTTACAAGTGCCTCTAGTAAAGGAGTAACTTGGATCCTTATTATTTGCAGTTTCTTAGGTTACTTTGCTGCCCATAGCCTTGTGTGGTGGCTAGGTAGAGGAAGCTCAGCCGGATTAACACGAGTAATGCTTGGAATAGTTCCAATAGGAGCAATTATTTGTTCAGCAGGTTTTGAGCTATTCACAAGGTTAAAAATTCGCACAACTATTCCTGTTGCTTTACTAGCCTTTATTGCAATGTATTGGCAACTTCAAGCGGCTATTCCAGGACATGCTAACCTATCTATCCCAAGTAAGTGGGGAGTAGAAGAGGTTGCTCTGCAAGCATCTGCAGATTATTTAGAAGAAAATGACTTAGCAGAGGAATACATTGTTTATCATAATCCAGTAATAGCGTTTATGATGAGTTTGAACCCATTCACAACAGAAGATTCTCGCGAAAAAGTAGTAGACTACGATCACCCAGAAAACAACCTTCCGAATGGAACAATCATTATATACGATAATCACTTTGGCCCAGTAGAGGGTAATTTACCACAGGAACGATTAGATAATAATGAACATTTCGTATTACTTAATGAGTTTCCTGCTCCTTATGATCACTATATGCCAAATGGTGATTTGTATACCGTTTACATCTATCAAAAAGTAGCACCACCCAATTAGGTCATAAACCTATATTTGAACCCTTCAACAAACGTCATGACAATTCGCAAACTCAGCATATTGATTCCGGCCTATAATGAGGCAAAAACCATACACTTAATTTTAGATAAAGTACTTCAGGTAGAGTTGCCAAATGGCATAGAAAAGGAGTTGGTTATTGTGAATGATGCTTCTACAGATAATACGAGCGAGCGTCTACAGGAATATAAAGCCAAACATCCAGAAATAGATATAAAGCTGTACGACCAGCCACATAATATGGGTAAGGGTGCAGCTATTCATAGAGCTATTAACGAGGCACAAGGAGATTATTTAATTGTGCAAGATGCGGATTTAGAATACGATCCAGAAGAGTACAAAATCTTATTGAAACCAGTAATAGACGGTTTTGCCGATGTTGTATATGGCTCTCGTTTTATGGGCGGAAATGCGCATAGAATATTGTTTTTCTGGCATTCAATAGGGAATGCATTTCTTACGTTTTTATCAAACATGTTTACCAACTTGAATTTAACTGACATGGAAACATGCTACAAGTTGTTTAGGGCAGATTTGGTGAAATCGTTAGTCTTAAAAGAAAATCGTTTTGGGTTTGAACCAGAAGTAACAGCTAAGATTGCACGTATCCCAAAGGTTCGAATTTACGAAGTTGGAATCTCTTACTATGGAAGAACCTATGAAGAAGGAAAAAAAATAGGTTGGCGAGATGGATTTAGAGCAATCTACTGTATTTTGAAATACAATATTTTCGATAAAGAAACCTTTAAATAGTGACACGTCTGACCAAAAACCCTATTTCTTCTGTTGTTGCGATCATTGTTTCGGTTGTGCTTTTGTACACCGTATTGAATTTGTCTAAATGGCGGAGTTATGGAGTTTTGAAGCACGACATGTATTCTTACTACAACTATCTTCCTGCAAAGTTTATTTACAATGACTTGTCTTTTGGTTATGGTCAATCTCTTCCAAAAGAATACCGGGCAGAGGTGTGGTGCGTAACCAACCAAAAAGGAGAGTGTCTAAATAAGATGACGATGGGGCTTTCTTATTTGTATGCTCCATTTTTTTTCACAGCTCACCTACTGGCAAAGCCTTTGGGTTTTCCTGCTGATGGATACTCTAAAATTTATCATTTACTAATGGCGTTTGTACCACTGTTTTATGGCATTATTGGTATTTGGTTATTAAGGTGGTTGTTGTTGCGGTGGTTTTCAGATTGGCCTGTTGCATTAACAGTAGCTGCAGTTTATTTAGGTACAAACCTGTTTTTTTACTTGACTGCAGAAGGAAATATGTCTCATGGATATATTTTGTTTCTAAGCATAGTTTACATTTCATTGTTATGGAAGTGGAATCACCGGCCATTAAAACAAACTGCTTTTTTTATAGGGTTGGTAATTGGTCTTATTACATTGATTAGGCCCATCGATTTGTTATTGGTACTTGTAATTCCTCTTTGGCAAGTTGATTCTTTGAAGAGCTTAAAGTTTAGGCTGAATTACCTCTGGCTAAAAAGAATTCATGTAACCATGATGATTCTTGGTTTTGTAATTCCACTTATTCCTCAAATGCTTTATTGGTACGATCAGTCTGGTCAGTTTGTGTACTATTCTTATGGAGATGAGGGATTCTTTTGGACGGATCCAAAAATTTTGAAAGGGCTATTTAGTTTTAGAAAAGGATGGCTTATTTATAGCCCAGTTATGGCACTTGGCTTATTGGGTATTGTGAGTTTATATAGGCAGAAACACGAACTAAAGCTTGCAACTACTCTGTTTGTTTCGATATTCATTTATGTAGTGTTTAGCTGGTGGTGTTGGTGGTATGGTGGGAGTTATGGAATGCGTCCTATGATTGATGTATATGCCTTACTGGCGATTTCTATGGCTGCTTTCTTACAAGGATTACAAAAGCAGAGTAAAAAGGTATTTTCAGCTATTGGTGTTCTCGTTGTTTTGCTAATTGGCTTAAATCAATTTCAAACGGCTCAATATCGATGGGGAATAATTCATTATCATGGAATGAATTGGGCTACTTATAAGGCTACTTTCTTAAAGCCAAATTATCCAAACGGCTATGATAAATTAATAGATGAGCCGAACTATGAGGAGGCTAAAAAGGGAAATCGTTAAACAAAGTCTATTTCTTCATCTTTTAGCAATTGTTCTCCTTTGTAACGCAACATTAATTGCATTAATGTAACCACATCTTTTTCGCAGTAAGTAACAATTCTTTTCAGATCTTTTTCTTCGTAATACACCCCACGAACCATACTACCATCAATATCGTCTTTTGGAGTAGGTATATCAAACACATGAGCGAGTAGTTCTAACGAAGTAAAGTTCTTAAAGTCTCCAAATTTCCAGAGCTCCATGGTATCAATATGATTGATTTCCCAGGGTTTTTTTCCCGCAATTTGGAGTGGTGGAGGTAATGAAATTCCGTTAATTAACATACGTCTGGCGATGTATGGAAAATCAAACTCTTTTCCATTATGACCGCACAATGCTTGATATGGAGAGCTAAAATGTTCCTCGAGCATTGATTTGAATTCCTTTAAAAGCTTCTCTTCATCGTGATTTGCAAATGAGGTAATTCGCACTTTGCGGCCGTTCATTCCACTTCGATAAATACCAACCGAAATGCAGACAATTTTTCCAAACTCAGCATAAATACCAGCCCGCTCATAAAGCTCTTCTGGCAATTCTTCGTTTTTAGACAAGAATGCTGCTTTTTTTGCCCAAAGCTTTTGCCCTGATTCACTCAGTTGATCGTACGATTCGTATTGAGGAACCGTTTCTATATCAAGAAAAAGGATGTTTTCGAGTTTGAGTTTATCTAACATGGCGAAGAGGTTAGTTATTCTATTAAAATACCTTCCTTACCTAGTACAGGAACAGTAATCTTATTATCGTTAATTAACGACTCTGGCATGAAGATATATTTTTTATCATAGATCTGATTGCCAATGTAAAAGCTCAACCAAAACTCATTTGTAAAGCCTATAAGTTCATCTGGAATTAACTCGAATTTTTGAGCAGTTTCAGGATCCATATCTAACAACTTCTTTCGAAGTGTTGAGGTGATTTTCTCCTCTCCGTCAACTTTGCCGTATCCTTTGCTTGTTATCAATATATTATTGATAGCTTCTTTTCTTGTATTAATGAGGTAAACAAACCACTGTGTTTCATTCAGTTCATTTACTTCTTGAATAGCTGCTATATGAACCCCTTCGGGTTTCGGAAATAGAATATCTTTTTTCATATTACTTTGGAGAAATACCGGCTATATCTAGCGCTCCATCTATCCAAAAGTATACATCCTTTGGAAGTTCAAACTCTCCTGCTTTATCGCGTTTGTGACCTAGTCGTATAACTATTAGATCTTCTTCAGGTACAACAAAGACATACTGTCCTAGAATGCCTCGCATGTAGAATACATCGTATTTACTGTTGTAGTTAGGGGCCGTCCACCATTGGTATCCATATCGTTCATTAACCTCTCCATTGGTTTCTACCAAGTGTTCTGCTGGGACAATAGAGTTTGCTACAAACGTAGAGTCGATTAGCTGCTTACCATTCCATCGCCCGTTTTGGTGATACAGTTTTCCAAATCGAGCAAAATCTCTTGCATTTGAATTAAAGCAACAGAAAGCTTTGGCTTCTCCATTTTCATGATCCAAGCTCCATAATGCGTAGTTTCTTGCTCCCATAGGCTTCCATAGCTTTTCTTGAGCGTAATGCGCAAGTGTTTCTCCTGTTGCGGCTTCTACAACAAAACCAAGTATTTGAGTTACCCCACTTTGATAGCTGTAGACTTTACCTGGCGTATCAACAACTTCATATTCTGAGATTAGTTCGCGTAAATCTCTACCGTAGTTTGCTTTTGCAGGAAAGGCAAATGGATTCATATAGTGCTCATCAAAATTAATTCCAGCACTCATGGTTAAGAGATCTTCTATTGTTAAATTAGCCCCTAGCCCTTCACAATATTCTGGTAAGTAGTTACATACAGGTTCTTGAACGTTTTTAATATGTCCTTCGGTTATGGCAACACCTATTAGTGCAGATACGATAGACTTTGCCATAGAAAAGGAATTGGAATGTGAGTCTGGGCCATACTCATCCCAATATTGTTCGTGTAGAATGCTATCACGATGAATAACTAAGTATGCCACACTCTCTAGTCGCTCGTGTTCATCAAGGTATTTCTGTGGGAGAACGCGTTTGTTGTAGTTTCTACTTAAGTTCCAAATTTGATGTTCTCCTGCTTGAATTGTATCGTTTGAAAAGGCAGGGAACTCATCGATACTTGGCCCTAATTTGCCCTTAAAAACAGTAAGATTTAGTACTGTATAAATGTATCGGTGATTCGTTAATTCTAAAGTAAAATGAACAGCTAGTACTGCGCCTAGCGCTACGATCAATCTTCTTTGCGACATGGTATAAAGGTATTTTAAAGAAGCTAATTACTGTTTAACAAGAACTAATACAATCTTATTAAAATCGGCAGCTGTATTCATCACCTTTTTATACTCCTCATATTCATCTAACGAATACTCAATTTGGCTATACTGTTCCAGAACATCTACCTTGAGTAGATTATCTGTTAGGGTGTAAGAGCTTTTGAAAATGGACGTTTCATCAAGCTCGACCACATCAATATTTAATTCGTCAAGATTCTTAACTGTATACCCTTCGGGTAGAGTAATAGAAATAGTTCTGTTGTATGTTCTGTTAAAAGTATTCTCTACAGGTAACTTCCTATCATTTTCTCTGTAAAGTGGAACTTGTGGCCCAATTAGCTTTCCAATGTTTAGGAGATGCTTATCACCTGCATTAAAGATTAAATCATGATAGATGATTTTACCTGTATAAGTGAGGGGCTTAACATTAAAATCTGCCATATCCGTGTTAGTAGCTTCAACAGATACAACTGTAGTATTCTCATCGGTTAAGTTGATCATGTTTTCATTAAGCTCCGTTTTATTTTCTTCATCCATTACACTGTAGTATGGCTGAAGGTTGGATGCTGTGTAACCAGTAAAAGATCTGGTTAGATTAATGGTTGGATCTTCCAATGTTTCGGTTAAATCTACACTCAAATCAATTACACTAATTGTGGTAGAAGCTGGTTCTGAATCAATGTATTTGATCTTACCGACACCTGTTGAGTAGTCTCCTACTGTGACTCCTTTGATAAATAAGGCATGTGTATTGGTATACTCATAAGGCATTAAGCCTATTCTTGAGAATGGATCATGAACAGAAACATACTCTGAAGTACTCGGAAAGTACATGAAGATTTCTTTTAAGAAAACGTGAGACTCAAAGTCTTCTTGGAATTTGAGAGATGTTCTATCACTTGTTGCAACCAATTCGTAAGAAACATTTGCTTGATCCATGAACAAACAAAAAATGGAAGTCATTCCTAGTTTACTGGTATATTTTCGACTCAGTGCATCTGATACTTCACTAGATGTAGCTTGATCGCTGATAAAATAATTTGTTTTAATGAAGTCTTCTATGGCTCTAACTTTTGCGAATTCGTCAGAAATAGATTCAATACCAATTTCTGAGTTTAGAATTTTATCAACTGATTTCAACACCTTTTTTGGTTGTTCTTTGTGCGTGTTTTGCCAGAAGTTTTCAGAGACGTCACCATAGTTAATAACATTCTCTCTTCCGTTGATGCTCTCTAGTTTGAAAATTAATTTTCCAAGGTTTGCTCTACGTGCAGAGAAGGGCTCTGAGTATAATGGCGGAATAGTGTCTATTTGAGCTGAGTATTTAATTTGGGTTTCACTAATTGAATCTGGGGTAGGCTGCGGAAAGTTTCCAATAGTATGAAATGCCATTCCTGTAGTAGAAGGACAGATTAACATAAACTCGTTATTAAGCTTCCAGTTATCTGATTGGTAGGTCATAATAGAACCGTTGAATTCAGCAAAGCTCTTAATAGTGAAAATGTACTCTATCTCAGAGTTTTTGATAGCTCCATCAATCGGGAAAAAGGTGTAACTACCTTCTTCGTTTAAGTCTTCTGCTGTTTTAATGTTGTTTTTGTCTAGAAGAATAATCTCACCTGAAGGAAGAATAACTCGTGCCTTTGCTTCCACAAGTTCTTGATTGAATCCAATAGGAATGTATACTCTGTTGTGGTCTTCAACCCCTTCATCAGTGTTAACCACAATTCTTCTGTGCATGGTTAGTAATTGAAAGATATTTTGGAGCTGTGGATCGAGATAATATTCAACGCAACGCAGGTCTTTTGTGCTAACGGTAGGTTCTTTTTTTAGTGAATCACTGAGTGCAGATATAGTTGGCTCTTCACTCCATGTATAACTCTCGTGGTATAGTTGGCTGTATGAAGTAACAGATAAACTTAGTAGAAAGAAAAGTAGTTGTATTTGGCGAATCATAATTTTTCGAAAATAATTATCTCTGAAAATGAGGATTTTAAAGTATTGATGACTTCATTGTAAAGCTCATATTCAGTGGATGGAATGAGTATAGATTTTTCAATGTAGGATAAGTCTAGTATAATATTAGACTTGTCTTTGCTAACGGTATATTTTGCGGAATACTCGGCAATATCATTTGCCTTTGATACGTTGCTCGGAACCTTCTTAATAGTATAGCCTTCTGGGATAGAAATAGTAATGTGATAAAGCTGAGACTGTTCAAACTCTCTTTCTACAAAGAACTCATCTTCAGTTTCATCAATTTTCATTTCTAGAAAGCGTTTGAGCACATACGGATTAAAATAAAGTTCATTTTCATATGACTTTACGTAATCGTCAATGGTAAAGGAGTAAGAAATTTGAGTTGGGGTGTCTCTATCTACAGTACTTTTATCTACGGTAGCAGTGGCAATTGATTTATTATTTCCTCGTCCAAAAAGTATGTTATAGTAATCATCTAGTTCTTTTTGTGAGAGAGCATCAAAAGCATAGCTCATATCGTGCTGAAAATAAGAATTAACTGTTAACTTCCCTTTTCCTTCTACTAATAATTCAGGAGTTATACGCATGTCAAATGTGTCCGCATAAACATTTGATTTGTAACTCGTTATTGGGATTTCTTCTATACGAAACGAGTCTGAATCAATATGTACAAAAGCCTCTTTTGATTGAATAAAAGAGTTGACCAAACCAGTAGGTAATTGCTTACCAGTTGCATCTAGAAAATATGGAGTTCCCAAGCTATCGTAATAGGTACATATCATATGATTATCTATACCTGGAGAAGGAAATTCTGAGTACTTGTAAGGCAATTGTCTTGATCCTACCCATGTATAATAGCCTTTGATGTTTGCCGCCTTTAACAAGGTGAATATGGTGTTACTCATGTCTTTGCAGTCACCATACTTTCTAGAACAAACTAATGGTGCTTCTCTAGGAATAAATCCACCATAGCCATCTTCAAAAGCTATATATTTTATATTGTCTTGAACCCAATAGTAAATGGCTTTTACTTTTTCGAACTCGCTTGATTTATCTTTAGTGATACTATCTGCTAAAGGAATCAGTTCTTCGTAAGCCGAGCTATTGAGCGAGTCTAAAAAAGTAGCGTACCAATTGTGAAGATCTTTTGGTGTTTTTAGATAACTTACCTTTTTACCACTGCTACTAATGTAGGAGCCAATTCTTAGCATTACATGTGGACTTAAGTATTGTATACTTGGTGAATTAGGCCCAATTTCAATTTGATCTAAGTTGGATGCAGTCCAAGTATACACATCGTACTTACCTTCTTTTGACTTTTCAAAGGATATGAGATCTGTTTCTTGCCCAAACAACTTCCATTCTAAAGAAATATCAGGGTCACAAAATACCTTGTATTCTGATTTAACAGTAGGTAAGTAGGAACTAAAATGAAATCGACCAAAAAACCTAGGTTCTACAAACTTCTCTGTTGTGCGTATATATGTTTTAGCACCTTGGGTCATTCCGGGAAACTCAAAAGACATTTTCTTTTCGTCACTGAAGAAAACACCTCTACCAAAATCTTCAGATTCGAAAAAATCTTTCACTTTCACCTTCTTATACTTGTTACCATTTGGGATGAGTGAATAGGCTTCTTCAATACTACTTTGAATGAAAGAATTGGAATACACCGATGATGAACTGTATTGCTTTGCATTCTTATCAAAGAATATTCGTTCATCTTCAGAGGTAGAAGAAATAATAGGCTCTCCATTTGACTGTTGAGTGATATAAACAACTTCAACCCTCTTTAAAAATACTCCTTTTTGATTGGGAAATTGTTTAGACCATTGTGCTAATTCTGCAGCAGGTTCTTGCCCAATAGAGAGTAATGAGCTAAATAAAATTGAAGATTTGATTAGTAGTGTCTTAGCTAGTTTTACCATGCCCTAATAATTAGTCCTGTGTTATAAAGAACTGTTTTAATTAAGTTTCCAGATTCATCGTAGTATTTGAACTCTCCATGTTCTTGGTCAGCCACATAGTTTCCTTCAGATTGGACTTTTCCATTTTCATAATAATAAGTGGCTTTTCCGTGCTTTGTATCATCTAGATAATTTACGGCCTCAAAAGGTGTGCCATTCGGGTAAAATGATTCGTATAGACCTTGATACATGCCATTCTCAAATTGGCATCTAAAATCTAGCTTTCCGTTGCTCTTGTATTTCTCATAAAGCACGTCTAAAGTCCCATTTTTATATGTTTTCTCTGCCGATACTTTTCCATTAGAGAAATAAGTCTTGATGTGGGCTGTTTCGTTCTTAATGAGAATAGGTTCTTTTAGTTTTCCGTTTAGATCGTTGTAAGCATAACTAATAATAACACCATTTCTGCAATACTCTACAAATTGTAATTCACCTGTGTCGTCATAATAATGGCTTTCACCATCTAGGTTTCCATCTATATATTGACGCGAAATAGCAACTTCTCCGTTTGGATAGTAATTCATTAAATCACCATCTAGGTTTCCATTAGCATTATAATTATTGACTTTTTCAAGTCTCCCCAAATTGTCGTAGTACTTCCATTCACCAATTTTAACTCCATAATGGTACTCTCCTTCAGTTACAAGTTGGTTAAACTGATTAAACCATTTCCAAACTCCATGTCTATCGCCATCGAATATTTCGCCAACGGTTTCTGTTTTTCCATTATAGTAGTTCCATTGAAATAGACCATGTGACCTACCGTTTTGATAATGAGCAATTTTGTAGATGTTTCCATTGTCATATGGCATTTCAATTTTCTGACTCCCTAAGGTTAAATCTGCATCATAGATCAAAACACCGTTTGTGTCGTAGGCATAAAAATGTGTAATGAAACTGTTATCATACTCAAATTGACTTTTGGGATTACCATTTAGGTAGAAATCAGTGGTTCTACCTTGGGATTTACCATCTAAATAATAACCAGTATGTGCAGTATCACCTAACACATTGAATTCGATGTTCCATCCAGTCATTAAATCGTCTTCATACCAGATTAATTCTGATACTTTACCATTGCTGTAATACGATTTTGAAGGGCCATGACTCTCCCCATTTTTATTGTATTCAGTTGTGTTTTGTAAGCCTCCGAATTCATAAAATGAAGAGTCTGTGTTCACAATCAAACCACCACTATACTCTTCGGTACTTTTGACTGCACCATTTTCGAAATAGAAAACCCATCTACCTTCATTTTCTCCATTTTCTAGATTACCTTTTGATTGCAAATATCCTTCGGGATAATAGATTTGAACAGGTAGTATTTTCTTCTTTCTCTTTGCTTGAGATAGAATGGTTCCGTTTAAATCATAACAGGTATAACCAATATATTCTCCTTTAGAGTAAACTTCTTCTCTAGTAAGTGTGCCTTTGTAAAAGGATTTAGAAGTTCCGTTTCTTTTTGTGTTTTCATCATAGTCGTAAGATTTTGTCAGATTTCCATCTATATCAAAATCTTCCCAATGACCAATTGGAGATCCTTTTAAATACGATCCTGTTTGTTCTACTTTTCCATTAGGATAGTACCAAGTCCATTTTCCAGTTTTAAGTCCTTCTTCGTAAACCCCTTCTGCAGAAACGACTTTAGTACCTTGATGATAGTAGGTTGCTTTACCATGCCTTTCACTGTCTTGGAAGGGTTCTTCAAATTTTAAAGAGCCATCGGCATAAAACCCCTTATAAATTCCTTGAACTTCGCCAGCTTTCCATGGTATTTCTGATTTTTTAGAGCCAATAAGATTGTAATAGGTCTGTACTCCATCTCTTTGGCTTTTTGAGTATTGTGTAGTGCTGTAAAGAGCTCCATTTAAAAAGTAATCTATTACTTCTCCCTCTATCTCCTCTTCAGCATTGTTTTTTAATGCAACACTAACTACTCCATTAACATGATAGCTTCGTTGAGCTCCAATTCTTTTTCCGTTATCGAACGTAACCGCATAGGTGGAATCGCCTTTCTCATTGAACCAATACCACAAACCACTTCTCTCTCCAGTATCATCAAACCTTCCTTTAGATTTTAGCACTCCATTTGGATGATAAAATTGCCAATCGCCAACGTATGTGTTGGTATAATGGCCAATTGAAACTAAATCTCCTGACTGGAAGTAATACTCTGTTTTATTCGGTTTAACACCATCAACTTCATTTGCTCGTGAGCCAATTTCTTCAAACTGTTTTTGAGCATAAGAAATGAAGTTTTTGAGTACTTTATCGTTAGACTTTACCTTCGCAGCAATAGATTTATCTTGATCTGCCAGCCCAGCAAGCATGTATGCGTATTGCCCATCTAAAAGTCTCTGATCGTAAGCTCCTTTGAAAAAGGATACATAGTTCTTATAAAGAAAGGTATTCTTATCAAGGTCTTCTGGCAATTTCTCAAGAATAAGATTAAAACTCTTTACCAAATCGTATTGAGCAAAATCTGACTTGACTTTGTACTTTTTACTAAGTGCAATTTTATTCTCTAGTAATAAGTCTATTTCATCAAGTTCTAGAGCATCAGGCAATTGAGTTGTTTTTTTTGCTTGATCATGTTCATTTCTAACAATGTTTTCTAGGTAGCCAATTCTAGCGCCCAAGGAAGAAGTTGAATTGTCACAAATAATGCCCATAGTTATGGCGAATGCTGCTTCGGTTAAATAACCGTTTTCAGCATACAAAACACCTAAACCAATGTGCCCAGATGAGGCAGAAAAATTATGATGGATTGCTTTTTGATAGTTAAAGATTGCACTATCTAACTGTTCTTTTTCAATAAAGCATTCAGCAATATTTATGTACAATGAGTTAGAGTAGGGAAATTTAGTAAGCCCTTCTCTGGCCGCTGCAATTGCTGAATCGTACTCTTTGAGATTAGTAAGCGCGACTGTTTTCAGAATAAACAATCGCATTTCGCTATCCCCTGGTTTCTGCATAGCTTCTTCAAGGAGAGCGAGTGAGGTTTCACTATTTCCTAAACGATTATTAAGATAAATTCTGTCTGCAACGGCAATAGAGTAGTTGGTATCATATTTAGAAATAGTTCCGAGCAGGTTTAGCGCTGTCGTAGTGTCTTTATCTCCTAAGGCTTCGTATACTTCTACAAGTATTTCTCCTGAAGGTTTATAAGAATAATCTTGAGAGTAAGTAAGGTGAAAAAAGCAAAAATGAAAAAGGGTAACGAAAGCAATAATTAGCTTATTCATGTGATTAGATAACTTGGTTATTGCGTCAAATATAACCAAGTGATACCCGATCAGTGTAATGTCATCTTAAAAAGATCTGCCAGATGAATTTTCAATTTAGCTTTTACTTCTTTTATGTCTATTTGACGGCCTAATTCCCGTTGCATGGATGTAACATCCTTATCGTCAATACCGCATGGAACTATGTTATTAAACATACCTAAATCCGCATTTACGTTGAAGGCAAAACCATGCATGGTTACCCATCTAGAACATTTTACCCCCATAGCACATATTTTTCTAGCCGATGGCTTATCAGGGTCTATCCAAACGCCTGTGTATCCATCGTACCTATCACCTTTGATGCCATACTCTGCTAATGTTAGAATAATGGCTTCTTCTAAGGTTCGTAGGTAAAGATGGATATCTGTAAAGAACTGTTCTAGATCAAGAACGGGATAACCAACTATTTGACCTGGACCATGATAGGTGATGTCTCCGCCACGGTTGATTTTATAAAAGGTGGCTTTTTTCTCCTTAAGCTGTTCTTCTGAGAGTAACAAATTATCAAACGAACCACTCTTTCCCAATGTGTATACATGTGGATGTTC
>DIYR01000157.1 GCA_002429085.1 Flavobacteriales bacterium UBA6049 | reverse complement strand
ATAGGAAAGCTCTGGCTCCTCTTAGTCATTTTCTATCGGGAGACAGAAACGAGGCCGTCAAATGTGGAACATTCATAATTGGTTTTGAAAATAAGTTTGCCCGAATAAAAAACTCTACTTTTCATAGTCGAAAATGTTGTAAGCCGTTAACACACATCAAAGTGAAAGAACTTTTAATGAAAATAAAACTCATTGAACACTTGACAACAGATGTTGAGATTCAAAAAACAGAGTTCGTTTCAAAATTTAGAGATTCCGTTGATGAAGGAAGTACAGGAGTGTTCCTTGATGCTTTTGATATTTTTTCTTCAAGTAAAAATGAGTACAAAGGATATGTCGGAAATGAAAATTTCAAAATAAAGAGGAAAAGAAAACTCTTCGATATGAATATGAGTACAGCAGTTGCTAGTGGAATTTATCACCAAAACAATGAGAAATTAATAATAGAAACAGAAATAAATGGATTCAATGAAATGATGATTCTATTTTATCTACTTGCAATTGTTTTCTACAGCATATTTATCATAACATTCCTTACAGTTGATAATATCCAAGGGAATGTTCCAGGCCTAACCTTCATATTAATTCACGGTGCTTTTTTGTTTGGAATTTCTTATTTCATTATGAGAAGAAGTGTAAATCGAATGAAACACGAATTAGAGCGCGAATTCTTTTATCTAACTAAAAAATAACGGTTTGTAATACTGATTTTGAGGAATAATGTGTAATGTAAACTAAAGTCTTTTATGCATCATTTTCTGAAGGTAGATGGAAACGATGTCATCAAATGTGGAACATTGATGATGTGCCTTTTAAAATAAATCCGTACGAAAAAAAACTCCATATTTAATAGCCGAGAACGTTGGCAGTAATTTAAAATGAAGTACATCATATCCATATTAATCACTCTAGCTTTCAGCTCAATTTATGGACAGACAGCGGTAACTTCATACTCAGCAGATCTTCCTGCACACGACAGCTTAGAAATATCATTAATTGACATTGATAAATCTGACTATATTTTTTACTTCCGAGTTCTCTTGAGCGGGCAAACCGTTGAGATATACAGTGAAGACAATAAAACTTATGACGGAAAAATTGTCAACTCAATTAAGGAATATGACCAAGTAGAAATTGAAGATGAATATCGCACAAAAGCAACTCAATTGTATACCGAGAAAGTACCTATTGAAACTTCGAAAGCAACTTCTTTAGCTCGTCAAATTATCCAATCAGGACAATTATCAATTCCAACCGACACCTTAATTGAAACTTGGACAAGATGGTATCTTCATTGTGAAAGTCTACGATTCGAAATAAAGAATGACGGAAGATATTTCGAACAATCTTTTCATTGTCCTTGGAGTCAACCAGACTCCGTTGAATTTAAAGATGTAATTCTATCAAATTACGACTTACTAAAAAGAGAACTTAAATTGGACAGTATCTATCACAATTTTTGGTTAAAACTTCCGAAAGGCAAAACATACTCTCGCAGCGGATACGGAATGACATACATGATGACAGAAGAACAAGAAGTCGTTTGGAAGAAAGACCAGCCTAGAAGAGATTATCTCAAATCAATCAAGGATACAATAGATACCTATTTAAGAATTGAATTAGATCAGCAACAAATCAAACTTGATAACATAAACTGCTTCGAAGATTATCGCTTGACTTTTAATGAAAATGGTAAGTTACGGAAGCTAAGAGTCTCAAACCACAACAAGCCTAAACTTTTTGAGGGTCTCAGTTGGTACTTCGAAGACAAAAGGAAAATTCGAAAATGTAAAACGCTAATAAAGAAAGTATTTCGAGAAATTGATCTAAGTTCATTCAATCTGAAATATAAAGTCCATCGAACTTTAAGTTTTGGGCTTGAAGGAAATGTTCAGCTTAGAGATGACACTATTTATTAAAAAATAAAAGCGTTTGTTTTGGCTCGGTGGTAAACCAAAAGTAAAGTGCTTCGAATTTGCCCATTGCGTTGCGTATCCTGTGCATCAAAGACCAGACAGTAACATATTGGCTATGGCCAATTTATCACGTTAGATGGTGGGCGGATATACCTTTTTTAGTGAAGCCCATACAAAGCAATGGCAAACTACCTTATACAATCAGGTAGTTTGCTATTTCCCATCATTGAACCTGCACAAAAACCCGTTCAATGCTTACATTTTGTGCATTGCCACTGTCATTTTGATGATAGCCAATAATAGTGTGTTGAGCCATATTTTTTCACATATCACAACAGGCCGCTCTCTCCTTAATGTTTAATATGTAAACGGCATTATTCTTCATCAGGAAACCGTTCTAAAAATCTTAAACTTGTTATTAGTCTCGAATTTCTACACAAAACAAGTAGTTACCATCATAACCTATTTACATTATCCTTAAAAAAAACTGTAACGCTTTTTAGGACAAGACACTGTGTTTATTTAGATATGATCAGTTTTTTCTGATACCTTTCATGAGAGGTAGAAATAACTAAATAGTACATTCCGTTAGCCATTTCACTACAATCAAAAGAATAGAATCCGTGGATTAAATCTTTAGGGTTTAACCTTTGAATAACCTTTCCTTGTAAATTATATACCTCGGCAGACTGTATGATTTCATTATTTAATTTTATCTCTATAGTCAAATTGCCTCTAGATGGATTAGGATAAATCGTTATGTAATTGGCCAATTCTGAGTATTCTTTTACTGTTTTATCCTCTGGTTTTTGCTCTTTTTCTGGGCCCACTTCTGTTTTGAAAGCACCAAAGGTTCCGTAATCTTGAACTTCAGCAACATAAAAATTACCACTAGCTGCTGTAGGAGCTAAAAGTGAGCCACCAAAAGATATATTCGTGTTAAAATAACCTCCGATAAATGCTTCACCTTGTTGATTGGAACAAATGGAAACATCCTGTTCACGTAGAGGTGTATTTGATTGAAAACCGCTGTATTTATGAATACCCCATTCTTCTTGACCGTTTGTGGAATATTTAACCACAAACATATTCATGTTATTAGGGATGGATGAGGTACTATTCATGGTGGAGATACTTCCAAAGGTCATATTTTCACAAAATTGCCCAGTAACAAATATGTCATCATTCTGATCTAGAGCAAGGCTATACCCAGTTGGATGACTGTATTGTGTTGGTCCAGTGGCAGTTCCATAACTACACCAATGTTCTGAGAATTGAGGACTATATTGAGCAGTAATGACTTCAGCATTACTAGGAGCTGTTTGTCCATCGAAAACAAACGGGTGGTTAATTATCGACCCCGTAACTATAACATTTAGATTGCCATCAATTTTTAAATCTTCCAATTGATAATTGTTAGTTACAAAGTTGGTGACGTAAGTGTTGTTTTCATCAAACTCAAAAATATAGCCTAACTGTTGGTTATTAGGATTAAAAGCTGCAAAATGACCGATTAAGGAAACCTGGTTGGAACCATGAGCCATTCCAGCTATCATTAAATGACCGTTAGGCATTACGTCTAAGGCAATTCCTGCGGTATTTTCTTTATGTGGGAAATTTCCTTCAAACCATTCTAAATTACCATTACTACCTTTATGCTTAACAAGTAATAAATTATCTCCGTGATTACCATTATGACCGTGATAAACTCCTGTCACATAAACACTCGTACTCGACCCTGATTCGTAAATTGCAATATCATTTAAACGAGTTTCCTGTTTATGCGGACCATCTCCAGATTGTTGTAACCATAAGAGGTTACCGTTTGAGGCAAATTTGGCAACAAAGGTTCTTTTATTAAGATCTTGCCCAGCAAAAGGGACTATTGTGGAACCTGAAATATTTAGTGTGGTATCAAATCCTCCACATACATATACACTTCCATCATGATCTACGGCAATTCCGGTTCCCTCTGAGCGTGTTTGGTCATCATTTACATGAAGCCACTCTAAACCACATTCACTAAACTTCGCTACAAAGAAATTTCTGTATGAAGCATTTGTATTAGATGCTGTGGTTCCTAATAATGACATTTGAGTAGTATAATATCCCGTAATGTAAACATGTCCTAAATCATCGGTAACCATGTCCCAAATTTGTTCTTGATACAACCCAGTTGATTGTACTGGGAAGCTAATAGGTTGAGAGTTACAAAGCTTTACTTTAGCGGTATTAGTACATCCTAAATAATCGGTCCCCTGAACATATACTGTTTGACCAGAACCCCCTGTATATGCAGATAAACTCCCTGCCGAAATAGGGATACTTAAGTTTTCATCTTCAAACCAGGAATAGCTTAAGCCTAAAGCACCAATTTGAATCTGGGCTGTGATTAAATCAAATACTCCCGTAGGAGAGTTTAATGCCAAATTATTCATTTGCGGGCCATAATTAACCATCAAAGTAACTTCGCTCGTTGCCAGGCAACCACTGCTCGTAGTAATCTGTGCATATATTACCGTGTTATTGGCACTTGTGAATGATGCAGGGTTAGAAATTACCTGATTTCCCTGTTCATCGGTAGTCCAGGTAATAGAATTACCCAATGATGTAAAATCTTGCATTCCTGCATTCAAATCAAAGTTTGCATTCCCCCCAGAGGTGTGACATGCTTTAATTTCAAAGTCCTCAAAACAAACTCCATCACAGTTACCTATATTGGTAGGAATTGGATTGACATTAAGAGGGTCTTCCATCTGATTGATGGTGCCGTCATTCAATGATTGTTGCGTTTGAGTAATAGTGAACTGGGTGTTTAAACTTGAAGTAACAAATTGAGAACATCCAGTAATTAGATCTTCATCTAATTTAAGGAAGTTAATCTTACAAGTTGGCCCAGATGCATGGACAAACATGTAGCCACCATTAGGACTTCTACAAATATTTTTTGGAGAATAATGAAAATGAAGATCAGCTGGGTTTATTGGAGCTAAAAGAGAGATTGGAAACTCTGGACCCGCATCTGGAAAATCGAAGGTATTGATATTGTAGGTTCTTAACTTGATATCGTTAAGGACACCCATACTCACATTACTTAGTGTGCTCCAATTGTCTTTGTCAATTTTAAAAGCGACTGGGTTGTTACTGTTTAAACCAGTAAGCACCAGATCTGATCCATCATTTGAAAGAATCATCTTAAGTCCTACGTATTCAGAGCCTAAGTGTAATAAGTTCCCTTCAAAAAATCTATCGGTTATCCCTGTTCCAGGATCAATTCTATTAATGAAGAATCCATGGGATATTTTGGTGAAACATTTTTGGTAAACTCGATTAGTCGATGGATCATATAATACATCTGTTGCATAATCAAAGTCTGTTGAGATTGGCCCCCAGCTGTTATTTGGGTGTACAATGGTTCGACTTCCATTATTATCGGCTAAAAACACACCAGAAAGTGCCTGCTTGTCAAAGTTTCCATTTTGTTTGGTCATGGATCCTCCAATAAAATAGTATCCATCTGAGTAACCATAGCTAGATGCTGGAATCTCAACAATGGAATTAGCAAAGTCATAATCAGTAATGTCCCAAGGTTGAGAAAAGTTCAAGTAATGAACCCATTGGGTTGCTAACTGGTTGTCTAATTTTACAATCAGTTGTTTTTTTCTCTCTACATTGCTTATGCCTTCTGCTACTACGCCCACAAGGGCAAAACCTCCATCAGAAGTGTTTATTATTTCAACTCCTATGGAATGGTTTAATGGCACACCCAGTTCCGTTGTTTTTACTGGAATCACAACAGAATTATTCATAGAACATGAATTTCCTTGATCTTGAATTTCTATTACAAAAGCTTCTTTTTCGCCATTCATAGTAGAATAACCTGTGATTAAATAGGTCTCCTGACCGGCTCCTGGGCTTTCGTTTGGGATAATGTCAAAACAACGAATTTCATAATCTGATGGATTTTGAATAATATATTCCCAGAGTATAGTTCCCATTAGATCTGTTTTGTAAATCACGATTTCCTTTTCGGTTGGAGAGATATGGTTAGTACCTGACATAATGTATCCATCATTATCAGATTTCTTGACCACTGCCAGATCACTCAATTGTTTAGAAGGATAGTTATATGTTTTAATAAATCGGAAAGGAGATGGTGAACAATCTAAAATTTCTAGTTGTTGGGGGTGCGTATAGCTCTTCGTCCCTGTAGTACCGTTGATATCATAATTCACAATTAACTCTATAGAGTATAGCCCAGGAACTAAATTTGGTCCCATGGCTAAAGTAGCTTGAACAGGTGAATTTCCCTGACTGTTGTATTGGGCGCTACCTGAACCACCTGGACTAACTGAGGTTATATTAAATGTCCAACCTGTAATCGTACTTCCAGAATTTAAGTGCCCAACCGGCATTCCAGTAAGATCAATATTTTCACCCGCACAAAATTCAAATCCGCTCATCTTAAACTCAGCAGTAAATTGGTCTGAAGGACTAGAGTTTCCGTTACAGCTACCGCTTTCAATTCCTGTGGCAATCCGATTAAGTTCAGAATGCCAGTCTGCCCGAATAAAATCAATGAATGAGTTCATTCTTAAAGTTTGGCCAGGTGTGAATGGTGAAACCCCAGATGATGAAACTTTACAGGCATCATTAAGGTAGTCCATATGGTTATTAAGTATGATAGTTCCTCCGCAGACGTTGACCTGTCCACAAGAGCCGGATAAAAGGTTTTGACCTTCATCATTTTGTGGCGGGGTATCGGTAACAAAATCACCATTTAATCCTGCATTAGCCACTGGATCACATAGTTGATCTGGAGTAAAAACATGTTTTAAAAATAACCAGTGCCCAACTTCATGAACAGCTACTTTTCCATGATCGATTCCTGGGTCTAACGAATAGAGTCCATTTACAGTTACATCCCCAAAACTCTCTTTTACTACCGTGATATCATCAAAGCTTGCTCCCAAACCAAAAGAGGCTTCCCCCTTTATAGATGCTCCTAGCGCATTAACTACATCATCAACGACATAAATATCAAGGTACAAGTTTTCTCCAGGTTGATTAAATGGTAAGATATTTTCCATGTTATTCACCACAGTTGTATTACTACTCTGGAAAGTAGATAATGTGGCATCAGAGTTATAGGTAACACCAACAGAGGTGTATGTACTACCTCCAAAATTTAGAACCTGCCAACTCCCTGGTACTCCGGGCACTCCTTCATATGATGGCGGAGCATTTTGGGCTAAACAAAATTGAATGTTAGAACCAGAAAACTCTGTGTTGATCCGGTTCAATTGATCTTGTATTCGGTCATATGTAGTAGCTCCGGGAATCCCACCATGGTAGTCTACAAACATATTGGCTTCATCATTACTCTGCGAAGATGAGTTAATAGAGGAGGGATGAGTTACAATATGAAAAACAATAGGAATATAGTATATTCCATTAACCGTTGATCTACTGGAACTTTGGTCAATTTCGGTTTGTATACTTTTTAGTTTTTGTGCCAGATTCGGCTCCGTTTTTAACCTATGCGCTAAGTTTTGGTCAAATCCACAATAATTACTGGATTGACCATAGCTATACCCTAAGGTTAAAAGAAATGTAAGTTGTACAAGTAAGCTTATAGTTACACGCATAAGATTAGGATTAATAGAAGTGTTTTACCTATGGTTAAATTGTAAGTCTAGTAGGGTTTTTAAAGAATAATGTGGTTTTTACAGGTAGTAAGTTATTAGTTTATATTTGGTTAACTGTCGCTTACTAAGTTAATTACTGGTTTTAACAAAAGCAAATCATAATTACTCAACTATTGAAAAAATCGTGACTTGTTGAAAGTTATATTGCTCCTTTTTTTCAGCATTTACTGTTACCTTCCCCTTTCTCAGGCAAGGTTAAATTAATCATATTCTATTATTCTACTCACAGGGGAGCCCCATTGAGAATAGCGTTTTTTGTATTCACACGATACTTTCCTGCCTAGGAATTTATGAAGGTGCTTTTGATTGTAATCTTGTCGCTACCTTTCTGCTAAAATTCGCAACCGATCTAGGCCTTCGAACCAATACGCATCAAGTATTTCTTACCTGAAGAATCTGTTAAATCGCTCTATACTGATGATAAAACTGAACTTAACGCTAATGAGTCTTATCATTAAAGATATACGAACAAGTCTATTAAAACAGTCGGACATCGAAATACAGACTTACAAATTGTTATGTTCAATTCCAATGCTCAACCTTTTTCTGTTATTCTCGATAAGAATGGAAAGATCCGATTCTGTATAATGGAAAAGAAGAGTACTTAGACAACCTTATCGGATACATTGAGTAAAAACACAGAAAATAGATCATTAAAATGAATCATTCCAGACCAGATTTACTATCAAGACCATTGTTCATCGTAGCTCTAGGAGTGCTGTTGCTAAATGATTTCTACCTGAAATATGCGTTCTCAAACTTTTTGACAGGAAAGCTATCTGACTTAGCAGGGCTTTTCCTTTTCCCCTATTTCATCCAGTTTTCGAATAAAATATTCGAAAACAATCTATATAGGAACTGCAGTCTTATTCACTTTTTGGAAGTCTCCTTTTTCAGAAGAGCTAATCAATTGGGCTCAGACTTTTGGAATTGGATTAAACAGAGTAATTGACTATACCGATTTGTACACCCTACTTATTCTTCCACTTTCATTCAGTTACTTCGAAAAACAACTTTCAGTAAAACAAAGAACTAGGCACTATCTAACATTCCCTCTTAGTATCATTAGCCTATTTGCAATCTGGGCAACAACATTACCAAGAGAAAAAGTTGTTTTAGACTTACCTATAAATGAAGAATATGTTTTGCACATCAGTAAAACCGATCTTATTAATTCTATGAAAGCACAACACGGATATAGTGATACATTAAAAAAGAACATAGTGGATAGCCTTTTTTACTTATACTTCGACTACACAGATGATAGTCACTTAGATGTAACGGCACTTTCGTCCATCACTCAAATTGACTCTACCAAAACTCAACTAAGACTTGTAAAGATTCTTCATGTCTACATAACGGGTAACCTTTTCAGTGGGGTCACTAAAGATGACATAGAGCATGCACAATCTATTTCAGCAAAAGAATTCAATATTCACTTTGAAACCAATTTTGTTGAACCACTAGAAAACAGAAAAGTCAATCATCTTTATTACGACAATAAGGAAATGTTTGACTTGAACAGTAAAAACACTGTACAGCGTACCAAACAATCTAAACCTACGAGTTAGGTATTTACCTCTTAAGTAAGCCAATAAGTTCTATTCAAGCAAAGGTCTTTATCATCACTTTCTTAGACGGAAATTTCCAATCTTTTGAAAAGACACTTACAAAACAGCTACTTGTTTCACACCTTTTTGGTTAATGGTCTTTACACACATAACATATATAGTAGCTGTTGTTCTAAACGTTCCGTATACCTACTGAAACAAAACAAAGTTATGGGAGAGCTATGCTTCAGTACGAAATTGAAAATAGTTACTTTCACAGCCGCATTGCTAATAGCCCATATGATGCACTTTGAGTAAAAAAATCACATATACATCGATGAAAAATTTTTTACAGCTTAAAAAAAATCTAAAAAAAGATTTCTCCAATCTAAAGACTCTAAAAGTTGCCGTTTTAGGAGATACAGCTACTCAATTTCTAACGCAAGCTTTAAAAGGTTTGGGTTATGACAATGCGATGAATCTAGAGATATGGGAGGCAGATTTTAATCAGATAGAGCAGCAGGTGTATGATCTTTCTTCAGAATTGTATCAGTTTAAGCCAGATGTTGTTATTGTGTTTAAATCTTCACATAAATTACTAGGTAAATACAATAAACTCAAGCCAACCGAACACCAGTCATTGGCTTCAAACGAATTAGAATTAGTAGAAAACATATATTCTAATATAACCAGTAACCTTGATGCAAAAGTAGTTTACTATAACTATACAGAAATTGATGATTCTGTATTCGGAAATTACTCCACTAAACTAACATCTTCCTTTCTGTATCAGCTGCGTAAACTTAATTACGAACTGATGACACTGGCTTCTAACAAGCCAAATCTGTACCTATGTGATCTCTCAACCATACAGAACCAAGTCGGAAAATCTAACTTTTTTCAGCCTTCTGTATATGTGAGCACAGAAATGGTTTTAAGCATTGATGTTTTACCTTATGTAGCTCACAAAACAATTGATATCATCAATTCTTTAAACGGCAAATTCAAAAAATGCTTAATAATTGATCTAGATAATACCACTTGGGGTGGTGTTATTGGTGACGATGGTATTGAAAACATACAAATCGGAAGTTTAGGTATTGGAAAGGCATTTACAGAATTTCAATATTGGGTTAAAAAACTAAAAAACAGAGGTGTTATAATAGCGGTTTGTAGTAAGAATACTGAATCTGTGGCTAAAGAACCTTTCGAGAAACACCCAGAAATGGTATTGCGTTTAGACGACATTTCTGTTTTTAGGGCTAACTGGGAAAATAAAGCAGATAACATTCGTCAAATACAAAAGATATTGAACATTGGATTTGACTCAATGGTATTTTTAGATGACAATCCATTTGAAAGAAATATAGTTAGAGATAATATCCCAGAAGTTTGCGTTCCAGAGTTACCAGAAGATCCTGCAGAGTATTTAGAGTACCTGTATAAGTTGAACTTGTTTGAAACAATTTCTTTTTCTAATGAAGATACAGATAGAACGAAATTGTATCAGATTGAAGCTGAGCGCGCAAAAGTTCATGAGAAGTACACTAATGAAGACGATTTCTTGAAAGATTTAAATATGCTTTCTGATGTGCAATCTTTTAACAAATTTAATACTCCTCGCGTAGCTCAACTATCTCAACGATCAAATCAATTCAACCTAAGAACGATACGTTACACAGAAGCGGATATTCATAACATATCTAGTTCTGACGATTATAAGGGATTTGTATTCTCGCTTGAAGACAAGTTTGGAGACAATGGACTTATATGTGTGATCATATTAAAGAAAGAAGATGCACACACACTATTTATTGATACCTGGTTTATGAGCTGTAGAGTACTGAAAAGAGGAATGGAGAATTTTGTACTCAACACCATTGTAAGTTTCGCAAAAGAAAATGGATTCACTACTATAAATGGAGAATATATACCTACGGCTAAAAACAGTATGGTTAAAGATCATTACATCAACTTAGGTTTTAAAAAAAATGATTCTCTATTTACCCTACACACAAAGAATTACGAAGAGAAAAATAACTACATAAAAATCAAAAAGTAATCAAATGAATACAATTGACATATTATCAGAAATTAATGAAATTTTCATTGACACTTTAGACAATGAAGATATTGTGATTAAAGAAGAAACTCAAGCTTCAGATATTGAGGAATGGGATTCTTTAACACATATTATGTTAGTAGTAGCAGTTGAAAAGCACTTCAAAATAAAGTTCACATCCTCAGAAATTCAGAGTTGGAATAATGTTGGTGAAATGGTTAAGTGCATACAAAGCAAAGGAGTTTGATGTTAAACGTAGATGATAAATTCGAAGAATTATTCGTTCTAAGAAAAAAAACATACAACGGTTTTATTGAAGTTTTTGAGGATAAAAATCCTCTTCATACAGATCATCACTTTGCTGTAGATAAAGGATTCAAAGGTATGGTGATGCATGGCAACATTCTGAATGGCTTCATTTCCTATTTCATTGGAGAAAGACTCCCTACAAAAAACGTGATTATACACTCGCAGGATATTCAATTCAAGAACGCAGTGTACTTAGATGATGAGCTCGTATTTAATGCGGTAGTTACAGGTGTTTATGATTCTGTGAATGCTGTTGAATTTAAATACAACTTTAAAAATAAAGAAGCGAAAATTGTAGCTAAAGGAAAGTTTCAAATTGGACTATTACAATGAATATACTAATAACAGGTGGTGCATCTGGCTTAGGTGAATCCATTACCAAAACTTTAGCTCAGGACTCCAACAACTCTATTTTCTTTACGTACTCAAAATCAGAAGAAAACGCTAAGAAAATCGAACTTGAATTTGATAACACAAGTTGTATCAAATGTGATTTTAGTGATCCGGATGAAGTGATTATCCTCTTACCTAAAATCAAAGAACTTGATATCGATGTTTTGATTAATAACGCATATGCGGGCAGCTTCATTGATACATATTTTCACAAAAAGAAAATAGAAGATTTCGAATCGGATTTCAGAAATAATACTCTTCCGACAATTCAAATTACACAATCTGCAATTTCTCATTTCAGGAGAAAAAAAAGAGGAAAAATAATTACCATCTTAACTTCTGCACTCACAAACACCCCTCCTCTTGGCACTTCAAGTTATGTTGCGAATAAGGCTTATTTGCAATCTCTTGTAAAATCATGGGCAAGTGAAAATATAAAGTTTAACATAACTTCCAATTCGGTTTCTCCCTCATTCATGCAAACCAGTTTGACTGCTGATGTAGATGAAAGAATAATAGAGCAAATGGAATCTAATCATCCTCTTAAAAAGCTGCTAACTGTTGAAGAAGTTTCTGAAACCGTGTCATATTTAACAAAAGCTTCTCAACATATCAATGGAGTTGATATATTACTAAATTCTGGAGAAAACATTGCTTAGACATGATATTTAATTCTGCTTCATTTTGTTTGTTTTTTGTAATAGTATTCCTTGTTTACTATTTCCCATTAAAAGAGAACACAAAAGGACAAAATTGGTTACTATTATTATCTAGCTACTTTTTTTATGGATATGCCAATTGGAAAATCATTCCAATTCTACTGATATCCACAGTCGCTTTATTTTATACAGGAAAAAAAATACATCAAACATCAGACACAAAAAAATCGAATCTGATTACTACAGTTGGAGTACTAATGGGTGTTGCTTTGTTATTGTATTTTAAGTACTTCAATTTTTTCATAGAATCTTTCTCATCAGTATTAACAGCTATAGGTATTACCGTCAATATTAAAACCTTCAATATAATAATGCCAATTGGCATCAGTTTTTTCACATTTAAACTGATTAGCTACATAGTAGAAATTAATAGAGGCAAAATTGATCCCTGCAATGATTTTGTTTCCTTCTCAACATATATTGCATTTTTTCCAACCATACTATCTGGGCCTATAGATAAACCAAACTCATTCATTCCCCAACTTCAGAAAAAGCGTTCCTTTAATTATTCTCTTACTGTTGACGGTTGTAGGCAAATACTCTGGGGGTTATTTCAGAAAGTGGTAATTGCAGATAACATTGCAAAACAGATCAATCCAATATGGGAAGATATACCCAATCAATCTGGTAGTACATTATTTGTTACGGCAATCTTATATAGTATACAAATCTATACTGACTTCTCTGGTTATTCTCACATGGCAATCGGAATAGGTAAAGTGCTGGGCTTTAGAATAACCAAAAACTTCAATTACCCATATTTCTCAAGAAACATCGCGGAATTTTGGCGCAATTGGCACATGTCTTTAACCTCATGGCTAACAGATTATGTATTCATGCCTTTAAACATTAAGTTCAGAAATTTGGGAGAAGTAGGAATGATACTCGCCATAGTTATAAATATGACAACTGTAGGTTTATGGCATGGTCCTAATTGGACATTTGCCTTGTTTGGTCTATTTCAAGGCTTACTATTTGTACCTCTAATTTTGTCTGGATCTTTTTTCAAAAAGAAAAAACTTAAAGTAAACAAGTACGGAGTGCCTACTTTAAGTGATTTTTCAAAAATCGCAGGAACCTTCTTTCTTGTCACCCTAAGTTTCGTTGTTTTTAGGGCTGAAACTATAAGTCAAGCTTATCTATTCCTACAAGGAATTATAGATACCTCATTATTTACCTATCCAAATGAGATTCTAGAAGCAGTAAAACCAGCTCTCATTTTCTCAGTATTACTATTCATAATTGAATGGTACTCCAGAGAAACTGAATTCCCATTACATCTATTAGAGTCGAAAATAAAAAAGCGTACACGATGGATCCTATATTTTCTTCTAATTTTTGTTATTGGTACATTCATGGCAACAGAGGAGTCAGCTTTTATATACTTTCAATTTTAAGGCTTGGTAATGAAAAAATTTATTCTCAATTCGCTTCTGTTTTTTTTGTTAGCCTCAGTCTTTTACGTGGTCGTCATGTTTTTTTGGGTTCAACTGGTTTCTTCAAGTTTCAAACCAAATATTAACTATCGTATTGCTTCATCAGGTCACATGTATTCCAGACTTTCCGAAGTGAAGACAGCTAAAGATGTTGACATCCTTTTTTTAGGGTCGTCTCTTGCGTATAGAGGATTTGACCCTAGAGTATTTTCAAGTTTTGGATACAACTCTTTTAATCTAGGATCAAGTGGTCAAACACCATTGCAAACGGCAATTCTTTTAAAAAGATATATAGAAAGCACTAATCCAAAAACAGTAGTTTTTGAAGTTAATCCTGTAGTTTTTGATCTAGATGGAGTTGAGTCATCACTTGACATAATAGCCAACGATAAAAATGATTTTTATTCTCTGGAAATGGCATTCAAAATAAATCATATCAAAACCTACAACACATTACTATATGGCTTTTGCTCAGATATACTTGGGCTCAACAATTCGATAAAAGAATCTTCTATCAAAGAAGATGATAAATATATTTCTGGAGGTTTTGTAGAAAAAGAACTAAGCTTTTACTCGCCTAAATCTTTCGAAAAAAAGAAAATTTCCATAAAAGATTCACAACTTGAATCGTTTCAAGAAATAGTTGAATTGGTTGAAAGTAAAAACATCAAATTGATTCTAGTATATCCTCCAATATCTAGTGTCGAATACAATAGTTACACAAACATTAGCTTTTTCGATAGCCTTATGAGTCAGCATTCTCAGTACTATAATTTCAATGAGCTCGTAAGTCTAAATGATTCACTGCATTTTTATGATTCTCATCATTTAAACCAAAACGGTGTTACTATATTCAATAAAAAACTAGTTGAACTACTAGAAGAAACTAACGCACAAACTCACTAGAATGGTTATCGTATTCGATAAAAATCTAGACGAAGTTGTAAAGGATCTCTTGCCAATTCGACTTTGTTAAATAAACAACTCGTTTACTCCTACTCTCTCTGAAAATCGAGTATTCACTATTATTTTGAACTTGGTCCTATCTTCTCCTTAATTATCCTCTCAATCATTACGGATAAATTCCTTGCCGTCTACACCTAAAAAATCAATTATGTTGCTAATAAAAGTCTGGTAGAATTGGAAAAACTGAATAGCTATGGAATGAGCGAAAGAATTAAAAAACAAATGAGCTGCAACAAAAACAACTAAGACTTCCATTTGCTTACAGCAACTCTCAGTTATAAATTAACTCAGAGTTATGCTCAAAGATTATGCTTCTGCAAACTGACCTTTGTACCTTTGCATGCAAAGAATTCTCTCCTATGCATCAAACTAGTCAACAACTTATCACTACACTTGGCTTAGAACCTCATCCAGAAGGTGGTTATTTCAAAGAAACTTATCGAAGTAAAGGAACTATCTCTCAAGAAGAACTAGGAGATAGATACCGCGGTAACAGAAACTATTCTACAGGTATTTACTTTCTTCTTACATCTGATCAATTTTCGGCATTGCACCGTATTAAGCAAGATGAGGTTTGGCACTTCTATGATGGCTCTCCTCTCAAGCTCCATATGATTACACCTGAAGGCAAACACAGCGAGCATATTATTGGGCGTGACTTAACAAAAGGAGAAACGCCACAGTTTATGGTTCCTGGTGGTTGTTGGTTTGGCGCAGAAGTAATTAACCCTGACTCATACTCTTTTGTTGGCTGCACGGTAGCTCCAGGGTTTGATTTTACTGATTTTGAGCTTGGTAACAAACATCAACTTATAACCTTATTTCCGCACAGTGCTGAACTTATAGAACGATTAACACATCAATAAGCTAAACATGCATATTGTTATTTACTCATTTCACGTAAGAGAAGGAAAGCAAACGCAATTTGAACATGCTTGGAAAACACTCACTGATCTAATTTACAAGTATGAAGGCAGCTTAGGGTCTAGGTTGCATCGAAAAGATGAGCAGCATTATATTGCTTACGCCCAATGGCCAAGTAAACAACTGTTTGAAAATGCTGGAAGTAAGTTACCTCCTGAAGCAGATGGTGTTCGAAAAACTATGCGAGAAAGTTGTTTAGAGATTCAAACATTGCATGAACTTGCATTAGTAGATGACTTGTTGGCCGATTCTATTTACGAAAAATAGCTATTGAACAAGTTTTAAAATAACCGTATACAACTTGTGATTAATGTCTACCTCTTGCAAAATGCCATTGAGGTAGTAGCGGTTTTCATCTCTTTTATCTCGTACAAAAACATACTCTCCTGGGCTAGTAGTTGTCTCAATTTCATAATGTTCTCCTGATGCTAGAGCTATTACTTGAATGGATGTTCTCGGCTCCTCAAAATAGAAGCAATCAGCTCCTTTCAATTTCTCATCAGTCAGCTCAGTTATTTTATCATCTTTTTCAAGCGTATACCCATCAGAAGATTGCATAATATTAACTGTTGAATACACCTTTCCGTTGTGTGTAGATACGGCCTTAGACTCTACCAACACTCCGTTTAAATAGCTCGATTTCACATCCAATTCTACTGTAACCAAAAAAGGGATATTCGCCCTTATTTCAGTACGAGAATGTATTCGAATAACATTATCTACTTCTTCTTTTACTACCGTAAGTTGCCCTACTTTACGGTTCTCTAAAAACGCATCGTAAACCAACGTTTGAGCATTGAGCGTGCCAAGATGACTAATCATCATTAAACAAGTCATCAACGTAATTACAATGGTGGAATAAAACGCTTTATGACTAAATCTCATGAGCTACAGAGTTGGATATAGTTTAATTCTTTTGTAGAAAGGTAACCAATTTCTGAACCGCTAAACCTCTGTGGCTTATCTTGTTCTTCTCTGCCATTGACAGTTCGGCAAACGTTACATCGTATCCTTCTGGTTTAAAAATAGGATCATATCCAAAACCACCAGCTCCACTAGGAGCTTCTGTAATGATTCCCTTGCACACACCCTCAAACTGATGCAATTCACCATCTAATAGAAGTGTAATAACCGTTCTAAACTGTGCAGAACGATTTGTTTTCCCTTTCATCTCTCGCAATAACTTATTTACGTTATCCAAGAAACTACAATCAGGACCAGCATAACGAGCAGAATACACTCCAGGTTCTCCATTAAGTACTTCTACTTCTAAACCTGTATCATCGGCAAAACAGTCTAAGCCAGTATGTTCTAAAATAAAAGATGCTTTTTGATGCGAATTAGCTTCTAACGTATCATGGTCTTCAGGAATTTCGCCAGCAAAATCTGCTTCAGCCAAACCCAAAATTTTGTAATCTGTTAGTGCTGTTCGCACCTCTTTTAACTTGTGTGCATTATTGGTTGCAAATACGAGTTTCATAAGGATGCTTCGTAAAATTGATCAATCATTTTAATTACAGCCAAACCATCTTTATCGCTGGTCATGATCGGTTCTTTTCCATGCAAGGCCTGAATTACGTTGTCAATTACCTTGTCATGATTACTCATTGAACCCTGGTAAAAACCATAATTATTTGCTGGACTACTAGCTGGGAGGTGCTTAATATCAAAACCATCGGTTTGCTGATAATCAATCGTATTCAAATACTTTCCTCCTATTTTCAACGTACCATTTTCTGCAAATATGGTGATAGAACCTTCCATGTTTTGTTGAAATGCACAGGTTGTAAAATTCAGGTTCCCTAAGCCACCATTACACAAATCAAAATTGAATGTTCCAGAGTCTTCTATCTCTGTTAGTTCTTCGTGACCAAGATTCATCATACGTCCGGTTACATTCTCAATCTCTCCAAACAAATAATACAGAATATCAATAAAGTGACTAAACTGTGTATATAGTACTCCACCATCTAAGGCTTTTGTACCCTTCCAGTCGCTGTTGGTGTAGTAAGCATCATTTCTATTCCAGAAACAATTTAATGTCACCATATTTATTTTACCCAACTTCTGTTCATCTATTAATTGCTTTACTGCTTGAACAGGGGGATTATATCTATTCTGTTTTACGATATACAAATGCCTATCGTTCTCTTTAGCAGTAGCAACCATCCTTAAAGCATCTTGAGTAGAAGTTGCCATTGGCTTTTCTACCAAAACATGTCTACCTGCTTGCAATGCTTGAATAGCCAACTCGGCATGTGTACCGTTTGGAGTACAAATAATTACAATATCCAAATCCTTAATGCTTAACAGCGATTCGTAGTTCAAAAAGGCTTCTACTTGATACTGCTCTGCAAAGGCATGAAGACGATCTGCTTTATTATCGTAAACACCAACCACCTCAGCATGAGGATGATCAATAATATGTTTCAAATGACGATGTGCGATATACCCACATCCAACTATTGCAAAACGTGAATGCATGGCGCAAATGTAGCATTCTGAGACAATGAAGGTTGTTGATTGTAGAGGTGATTATGCAATGAGCATTTGAGTTGGGTCAAATGCAGTAGAAATGCCACAATCGTTCTCTTGCCGACAATACTCCCTTGTTCCAATGTATTCTTATCACTCGAATACAGAAAGTCAGCTATCTTGAAAAAACTATGGAATTTACAGCAGAAAGTGGCGCTATACTAACCGTATCAAACATATCAACTCAGCATTCTAGATTCTTAGAGTCTTCAAAACCTTCTGAGCTTACGCTATTATGGTTCACGTCTGATGGAAACAAGTTTAAGCTCGACAATGTAGATTTTACATTCAATAAACACGATGTAGTCTGCATTACAGATTTTCACAGAGTGATCGTTGAAGAGTTTCACTCTGCCAAAGTATTAAGATGGAATAAACAGTTCTACTGTTTACTAAACCATGATAGTGAGGTGGGCTGCAAGGGTGTATTGTTCTACGGTGCAGCCCAATTGCCAGTTATTCACCTAGATCAAACTGGCGAAAAAGCATTAGAATTAGTTTGGAAAGTACTGGAGTTTGAAATGACGTCACAGGACAATCTCCAGGAAGAAATGCTACAAATGTTATTAAAGAGAATTTTGATTTTATGCACCAGAATGTACAAGAGTCAATCTGATTGGAAGAAGCTTGATAACGCCAATGTAGATATCATCAGAGAATACCATTACTTAGTTGAACACCACTTTAGAGAGAAGCATACCGTTCAAGAATATGCTGAGTTGTTGCAAAAATCACCTAAAACACTATCAAACGTTTTCAAGAAGCTTGGAAGCAAAACTCCACTTCAATTCATTAAAGACAGACACATGCTAGAAGCACGTAGGTTGTTGAGGTATACAGACAAGACTGTTTCTGAAATTGCTTACGAAATTGGATTCACCGATGTGCAGTCATTTAGTCGTTTTTTCAAAAACTACGAGAGCATTTCTCCTGTAGATTTTAGGGCATCACTTGTGTAAGGGAAAAATTGACAACACATCAGGAAATAGTGTTATTTCTTGATTCTGTGCATCATAGAATATTTGTATCAACAAATTTTAAAACTATAAACGATGAACAGAGTAACTAAAAGTATCCTTTTCGGATTGATGAGCTCACTAGTATTAGTAAGTTGTGATGATGACGATGACGACAATGATATGACATCTTCTAACCAAGGTAATTTAACAGTAAACACTGTTGGATTAGAAAGTTTAGGTGATGACTACGAATATGAAGGTTGGCTAATTGTAAACGGACAACCAGTTTCTGCAGGTTTATTTGACATTGATGCAAATGGAAATCCAACTGCAACTAGCTTTACAGTAAGTAGAAGTGATTTAAGTAATGCTTCTGCATACGTATTAACAATTGAACCAAGTCCAGATAATGACCCTGCTCCAAGTGCAGTTCATATTCTAGCAGGAGACTTCTCTAGCAATACGGCTCCTTTAACAGTAAATCACAGTTCTGCAATTGGAACAGATTTTACTTCGGCAACTGGTAAATATATTTTGGCTACTCCAACTGATGGTGGTGATATGACAGATGAGTTAAGTGGTGTTTGGTGGTTAGATCCAATGGCTGGTCCTGGTCCAGGTTTAGATTTACCAACACTTCCTGATGGATGGGTTTACGAAGGATGGGCTGTAATTGGAGGAACACCAGTTTCTACAGGAACATTTACAGCTGCATCGGGTGCAGATAATGCTGCTCCTTACAGTGGTTCAGTTGCAGGGCCTCCATTCCCAGGTGAAGATTTCCTAATGAACGCTCCTTCAGGAGTTACGTTCCCAACGGATTTATCTGGTCAAACAGTTGTAATTTCTGTTGAGCCTTCTCCAGATAACAGTGCTGCACCATTCTTGTTGAAGCCATTGGTTGGTATGGTACCATCTGGAGCATCAGATCGCACACCATACGATATGAACAACAATGCAACAGCTACCAATCCAACAGGAACGGTAATGAGATAAACAAAAGCGCATAGCGAATAGTGTTTTATAGTGTCCCTTCTCGCACTCTGTGTGGGAGGGGATTTTTATGTCATAATAAAAAAACCTCCGACTGATTTCTAGCCGAAGGTTTTCCCTATTAACCCGAACCTATAAAACTGTTTATAGTCTTATAAACTATATATGAAACCATTTGGGTTTAAAATGGTTCACAGAAAATGAAAAAATTAGTTTATCTGAATATCTCCTCGCTGAATTGCATGATACCTACTACCCAAATGAGCCAATAAATCAGTAAAGGTCTTTACCGCACGTATCGTTTCTGGTATCACTTCTTTTTTCTGCATGCGTAAAACCATCAATCCGTATACTCCATTCAAACACAGCTCAATAGGATTACGAGAAGCACCTTCTGTACGCTCTTCAATTGCCACTATATTTGGGTAAGCGCGCTCCCATAATTGCTGGTAACGTTTGTCTTGTAATCTGTCCATCAACAAAGTATGTACGTAACTCAGTTCTCCTATTACTTCTAACACTTCGGCTAAATGACCTTGCAATTCAATGTTTTCGCGCTCCATCAATTCAACTACATGTTTGTACCAAGCTAATTGCTCTTTCTTATCATCACCTGATAAATCTTCTTGAGGAGCTAAGTACCTTTTTTCGAGGCATTCCAAATTCATCTGGCAACCTCTAATAACATCTTCTTGATGAAACATATAGAGCAAATACTCTATAACGTTCTCTTGTCGCTTTTTTGCTGCTTCTAGCATCTAATCCACTATTTTGCTGTATCAGCTGGGTTTAAACGAGCATTCATTCCGTCAATCACTTGTTGTGTAATATTTACAGCATCTCGTTTCCAAAGAATTACACCTGCCTGATTATCCGATAAAATCACGTCAAAGGTTTGGGTTTGAACGTAATCTGCTAAGAACGCATTCAACGAATCATTGATCTCATTGGAAAACAATGCTTCAGAATAAGCCAAGCGCTGGGTTAACTGCTGTTCTGTTTGCATAAGTTGTTGCTCTCTTTCTAACAGAGATTTTTGACGTTGCTGCGCCTCAAAATTACTCATGGTACTAGCTGTACGCTGGAATTTCTCTGCATCTGCCATTAACTTGCGTTGAGCAGAAGACAATTCATTATCGTACTTGATACGTTCGTTCGATAGTTCTTCGCGCATCTGAGCGGATTTCACATAGTACTTAATCAAACTATCTACCTCTATTACTGCTACATTTTGGCCATCACTTGATGTTGGAATCGATTCGTCTGACATCTCAACTGCTGAAGGTTCAGTAGTATCTTGAGTTTGCATGACTAGGAAAAAAAGAATGATTACCCCTACAAAAGAGATGATACCTAAAATAGATCCGATTTGTTTCACGTGAATTGATTTTCGGCAAAAATAGCCATCCCCACGAACCAGATTAATCTGTCAATAAGTAATCTAAAAACTCTTCGAAAGAAAATGCCTCTTGATAGTTACGGTCGTTGTAGGTAGTTACCATTACCTTTAAGTACTCTGGCTTATCGTTAAACTGAACAAACTCTAGGTGGATATTACCGAAAAGCTGTTTAACAGGTCGTTCCATTTGAAACTTTAAACTTGGTTTCAAATAGTACATTTCTGTTGTTTTTATACGGTCAGGTTCTTCTTCGTATTGACGTGTTTTATTGTTTAGATAGTATGGCTGCTCTAGTACTTTGTCTTTAAAATACTCTAGCATGTAACCTAAACATTCTCCAGAAAAGCCTGATCGTTGACAAAAGAAAAAGCCATTTGCCGTATTACTCTCGTGCAAGTAGATTTCCATAGAAGGCTCTATACCCGCTTGCTTTTCTCTAATTGCTTGACGAATGCGCTGCAAGTGAATTCGATGCTTTCCTGTACTTAACCATTCACAATAATTCCACTCGTCTTTCTTAGTACGTTCCAACGACTCACTAACCACAGGAATTTTAGCCAATCCGTTGGATGGCCTCCTAAATAGTTTTGATATGAGTTGATTAACGTTCATTGATGCGAATATAACTTTCTACCCTTAACGATTTTTAACAACACAAGTTCACTTTAATCAGGTGTAAATCGTTCAAATTAGTTCGTTGTTTCCTATCTCAATACTCCCATTTTACCAGATTGGTAATCGCGAACTGCTTGATTAATTTCTTGTTCAGTGTTCATTACAAACGGTCCATGTGAAACCATAGGTTCATTTATTGGTGTTCCTTCTGCATAGATTAGAATAGCTGGTTCATCTGAGGTTACAGTTATCAATCCACTACCCTCAGAAAATTCTGGAAACTGTAAAGAATTTATCTTTTCTCCATTTACAAGCACTGCGCCTTTTACAACATACAGAAACAATGAACGCTTTGCTTCCCAATTCAAGGTTAGTTCTGCTTTTCCATTAAAGTGAATTAAACCTATTTTATGATTCGTAATACTACGAATTCCTCCTTCTACTCCATTCCAGTAACCAGCAATAGCTTGAATATTTCCTCCATTAAACGGCACAACAGGAATTTCATCTTTTTGCAACCCTTGATATGCTGGTTCTACCATTTTCTTATGTGCAGGTAGATTCATCCATAGTTGAAGTATCTCTAAACTTCCTCCTACTCGTTTAAATTCATCAGACGATATTTCCTTATGTACAATTCCCTTTCCAGCAGTCATCCATTGTACTCCTCCAGCTTTAATTACACTTTCTCCACCAGTTGAATCTGCATGTAGCACCTCTCCATTAATTACAAAGGTGAGCGTTTCAAATCCGCGATGAGGATGTGGACCAAAAGGTAAACCTCTATTTGCAGGTGGAAACTCATCAGGACCGTGATGATTTAAAAATATAAACGGGTCAATCTGATTCATTCCATGGATAGGTAATGCTCTAAATGTTTTCAATCCTGGCATGTGAGCAGGACTTGCTGTATGGATATGTTGAACTGGTGTCATTTTCAAATTAATTGTACCTACAAATAAACGTTGGTTTTATATTGAAAGTTCAAGAAGCTTTTATCCCAACCTTCGTATAGTTCGTTCCGTCTAATTTATAGTTATTTGTAACTATCTAACGTAATCTAACACTCATGTTTAGAAGCCAGAAATTGTTTTGGCTGACCATCGCTTGCTGTATCTATCAAAGTCTAGTATTTGCTCAACCTTCTTGGCAAGATACATTTCAGTTATACCTAAAGACTCCGCCCAATGAATCAATCATTGGATTTGAACGAGTTATTGCCAAACCTGACATTCCTGATACAATTCGTTTTGATATCATGGTTGCGTTGGTAAATGACTATGCACAATTAAGACAAGTTGATAGTGCTCGCAGTAAGGCAATGGAAGCATATGAATTCTCCCAAAATTTAGCAGATCAAGGCCGCCAAGCTCGAGCTGCATTATCCCGTGCTTGGACTGCAAGAGAACTCGGTTTATCAGAAGAAGTACTCGAAATGGCTCTAAATGCCGAACAAATTGCTAAAAAATTAGATCGGGGTGATTTACTTTTAATAACCTATAACACTATTGCCTCTGTTTACTATGATGTTAAAAACGATTCTCTGCAAAAAGTCTATCTAGAAAAGAGCATTGAAACGGCTGTTGCTTACAATATGGAAATGCAAGCCTACAATGCTATGTCGAATTTGGCGTATATCTACTTAAAGGAAAAGAACTATAAAAAAGCTAAAACACTGCTACATCAATCAATCAATTCTGAAGAAAGACTACTGAATGGGAATGAAATTCAATTATATATGCCTTACAACTATATGGTTGATATCTATGAAGAAGAACAACAGTATGACTCATGCGCTTTCTATGTTCAAAAACTCCTAGATATCTCTAAAGAAGCAAAATGGCCCGACTATATCACATTGAATAAGTTAACCTTAACATTTTTCAAAAGGCAGACTGGAATTTCCATATCATATAACTCCTCTTTAGTTGAACAATTCAACTCCATTTCTGTAGACAATAAATCTATTGATGAACAGAAGAATTTCTTATGGCAGAAGTCAAGAATCAATCAAGATTTTGGTGACTATAAAACTGCTCTTATGTACCTAACCAATTATTACCAATTGACAGACTCGCTCAACCAGGCTGAATTGCGCGATCAAATTGCATTCTATAAAGAACAGTTTGATGCAGAACAGCGAGAGAATCAGATAACTCAATTAGAAAATGCAAATTCAATTGCAGAATTAGAAGCTGCACAGTTAACAACCCGAAACACTTGGCTAGTAATTGGAATTAGCTTATTCGCAATACTCTCTGCGCTGCTCATTTACTTTTACTTACAACTCCGAAAAACAACCGAAGAGCTCCGTAAGCTAAACCAACTGAAAGATAAATTCTTTGCTATTGTATCTCATGATTTACGTAATTCTATTACTGCATTTCATGGAATTGGACGGGTAATAGATAAATACATTGCACAAGAAAAATGGGATAGGTTGAATAAACTCGCTGTTAAATTAGATGATGAATCGAGCAAATTGCATGGCTTTTTGAACGACTTATTGAACTGGTCTTTAACACAAGTAGATCAGGTTCCATACAATCCTGAAAATATTCTGGTAAAAGAACGGGTAAATCAAATCATCTCATTAATGGATGCTCAATTGGTCGGAAAATCAATTACAATAAACTCGAATATTCAAGATGGAATTCAATCTTACGTAGACCCAAATGCATTTGATTTAGCCATTCGTAACCTTTTAAGTAATGCTCTAAAGTTCTCTCATGAAAATGGACAAATAGAATTATCTGCCTCCAATTCAGAGGGGAGCGTTCAGATTTCAGTTCAAGATTTTGGAGTTGGAATGTCTAGCGAACAGAAAAGCCAGTTGTTCCAAATTGGAACTAAATCTAGCAAAGGAACCAAAGGTGAAAGCGGATCTGGAATTGGGTTAGTTCTTGTAAAAGAGTTTGTAGAATTAAACAAGGGAAGTATTCAAGTAGAAAGTCAACCAGAAAAAGGAACTACTTTTACCATACAATTCCCCAAAGCACAATAGTCCTTCATGGATCAAATAAACGTACTTGTAGTTGAAGATAATGAGTTACATGCTGAAAAGCTAGAATTTCTGCTAGAAGATTTAGATTTTCATGTAGTTGGTTTAGTTAACAATGCTTTGGATGCTTTGGCTATTTTTCAGGAACAGGAACCAGATTTGATTTTATTAGATATCAACATTGAAGGTAGCTTTACAGGGATTGATCTAGCAGAACGAATTCGTAAAACAAGCCAAGTTCCTATTGTCTACATATCTTCAATGCGAGACAAGGAAACCTTTGATAAAGCTAAAGCTACTTCGCCAGATGCCTTTATTTACAAACCAATTGAAGAAGATGCCTTAGTAGCGGCAATAGAGTTGGCTTTACATAAATCTATAATTAACACAACTCAATCTACCCAAGTAGCTCAGCAATGGACTGAAGCTGTATTTGTTCGAGTAGGTAACACACTAAAAAAGATTGATTTAGATAACATTGTCTTCATCGAGGTTTCAGCTAAAAACTATTGCGATATTCGAACAAGCAAAAAGCGTTATTCTATAAAAGCATCGCTATCTGATATTCAGAAACAGATAGATTCACAACAGTTTGTCCGCGTTAGTAGATCGCACATTGTAAACCTGAAATTCATAGAATCTATCAATGAGAAAGATGGGTATATAGAAACTGGTTTCGAATCTGTACTATACAGTAGAACCTACAAGGATGAATTATTGAGTTTACTAAAGCTACTGTAATAGTTAATTTTCGGTCACTGACTTACTAACTATCAAGCATAGAAGCTATCTTCAAAACTGTTTTCCAATTACGAGTAGTAAACGACCTTTTGAACTGCTTCTCAAAAAAAGCATTTGTCAACTTAGTTAGATGATACTTGCCTACACACCTCAAATAAATCACTTCGTTTCCAAGCTGAGCCTCATCTGGTAGTCCAATGGCAAACACATCTGTTGATTGTTGAAAAGCTTCCCCTGAATGAGCTACACTTGCTAGTAATTGCTCAATTGGAATACCTTCTTGTAAATAAGGATTCTTTTCAATCATTTCATGCCAGTAGGAAGCACTTTTAACCATTACCGGAATAGTGAGTTTGAATCTCTTTTGAATGGTTTCGGCAATGAGTTGAGAAAGTTCATTTTCAGATGTCGATTCACTTTCAAATACAATGTTGCCACTTTGGATATATGTGGCTACTTGAGACAAACCATCCTTCTCTAAAGCGTTTCGGAGTTCTGCCATCTTGATGATGTTCTTACCCCCTACATTAATTCCTCTTAACAAGGCTACATACTTCATAAACTAAATGCTTTCGTATTGGGTAATAGTTATACCATACGGACGTACAGATTTATATCCTTCTGATGTCTTATAGTGTTCAAACAGTTCCCCTTCTAAATTCATTCCAGCCTTAGCCATACATCTACCAGAAGCAGGATTATCTATGTAGTGAGTTGCAAAAATCTTATGGAATTTTCTGTCTTTCAGTCCATACTCTAGAACCTTATGAATAGCCTCGGTCATGAAACCTTTCCCCCAATATGGTTCACCCAACACATATCCAATTTCAGCATGATTGTGTTTCTCATCTGGATGCAAGCCAATCTGGCCAATTACCAAGTCATTTTCCTTTAGTGCAATGCTGAATACAAACATTCTTTGTTCTCTGTATCCATCGTGAATTGAGTTGAATCGTTCTTTAGCATGCTTCATTGTAAATGGGTAAGCAATGCTGAATACCTGTTTAGAAACGTTCTCATTATTGAGCATCAGAATGAGCTGTTCAAGATCGTCCTCACGCAATCCACGTAAGATCAACCGATCTGTTTCAAGGGCTGGAAATGAATTCATCTCTTTGATTTTGCATCAAAGTAGCGATTATTTCTTTGCGAAGTACTTCTGATATTTCTGCAAAAATGGCTTCTCTAAACGTTCTGGTCTAGCTTTTACATTCATGTATGTCCCAAGAATTGTGGCTGCCATTCCAGCAATAAACCATGAAGGATCACTAATAAAAAAGATTACGGTACCTAACAAGAAAATAGTGATTACCACCCAAGTATACGCTTGTGTCTTGACCTTCTGAGGATCAAACTCAGCAGTGAGTTTTTTCTTGCTTGCCATTTCATTAAGCTTCGGCAAATCATACAACCATACACTTACAGTTTGGTTAGCGAGCACTGCACCTGCCAAAGCACCAAGCAATCCGTATCCAATGGGAAATAGCCAGCTCATTACACGTTAAATCTAAAGTGCATAACATCACCATCTTGTACAACGTACTCCTTACCTTCTACTGACAGCTTACCAGCTTCACGACAAGCTGACTCTGATTCGTGCTCCACGAAATCATTATATGCGATAACCTCTGCTCGAATAAATCCTTTTTCGAAATCGGTATGAATAACACCTGCTGCTTGAGGTGCCTTTGCTCCTACTGGAATAGTCCAAGCTCTTACCTCTTTCACTCCAGCGGTAAAGTAGGTTTGTAAGTCAAGTAATTTATAGGCCGTTTTAATCAGCTTGTTTACTCCTGGCTGATCCAATTCCAATTCTTCCAAGAATAACTGACGCTCTTCATAGGTTTCTAATTCAGCAATATCTGCTTCAATAGCAGCACCTAATACTAGTACTTCAGCACCTTCATTTGCTACTGCTTCTTTTACAGCATCAACATGCTTGTTACCTTCCTTTACAGAACCTTCATCAACGTTACAGAGATATAAAATTGGCTTAGAAGTCAACAACTGTAGATCAACCATCCAAGCTTCTTCGTCATCGTTAGCTGGTTCTACTACACGTGCACTTTGACCACTTTCTAACGCATCGATAATAGTTTGGTAGAAATCTGCCTCTTTCTTAGCTCCTTTATCACCAGTTCTAGCAGCACGTGCAACTTTCTCCAAGCGCTTCTCAACTGTTTCCAAGTCTTTCAACTGAAGTTCTGTATCAATTACTTCTTTATCGCGCACTGGATCTACGCTTCCGTCAACGTGAACAATGTTGTCATCGTTAAAACAACGCAGTACATGAATGATGGCATCTGTCTCGCGGATATTTCCTAAAAATTGATTTCCTAAACCTTCACCTTTACTCGCTCCTTTTACTAATCCAGCAATGTCAACAATCTCAACTGTTGTTGGTACCACTTTTTCAGGATTCACCAGTTTCTCTAATTGTTCTAAACGCTCATCTGGAACAGTAATCACCCCCACATTTGGCTCTATGGTACAGAACGGAAAGTTTGCAGATTGTGCCTTGGCATTCGACAAACAGTTAAACAAAGTCGATTTCCCAACATTTGGAAGTCCTACGATACCACATTTAAGAGCCATAATCGTTCAATTTTTATGAGGCGGCAAAAGTAGCTTTTTCATTGAAAGCAAAACCCCAAACTGCCGAGGCAAATAAAGATTGATAGACCATAGTTGAAAGCCTTTTATGCACTATACACATGAATTATTAACAACTCTATACGAACCGACCTTTGATTGAGCTACTTTCGCATGCGATCTAAGTTCAACGCATGGCAACTACACAAGAACTCGAACGCACCGCCTCCCAAGTAAGAAGAGACATTTTAAGAATGGTACACGCACCAGCATCTGGACATCCAGGTGGATCTTTAGGGTGTGCTGATTTGTTTGTGGCATTATACTTTGATGTAATGCACATCAATCCAGCTCCATTCAATATGAATGGCACTGATGAAGACTTGTTCTTCTTATCTAACGGACACATTTCTCCAGTTTGGTATTCAACCTTAGCTCGTAGAGGATATTTTCCAGTAAGCGAATTGAGTACGTTCAGATTCATTAACTCTCGTTTGCAAGGTCACCCTGCAACAGAAGAAGGATTAGAAGGTATTCGCATAGCAAGTGGCTCTCTAGGACAAGGACTTTCAGCAGCATCAGGAGCGGCATTAACAAAAAAACTAAACGGTGAAAACCGCATGGTATATTGTTTAATGGGCGATGGTGAGCAACAAGAAGGTCAAGTTTGGGAAGCAGTAATGTTTGCTGCACATCACAAAATTGACAACCTAATTGCTGTAATTGACTGGAACAATCGCCAAATTGATGGTGATGTAGAAGATGTAATGGCATTAGGTAACTTAGAGGAGAAATACCAAACATTTGGTTGGGAAACCCTAAGAATGAATGGTAACGATATGCAATCTGTTGTAGATGGATTAGCATTGGCAAAAGAAAAATCTGGTAACGGAAAACCAGTTGCCATTATGATGCAAACAGAGATGGGTGCTGGTGTTGATTTTATGATGGGAACTCATAAATGGCATGGCGTTGCCCCAAACGATGAGCAATTGGCACAAGCTTTGAATCAACTAGAAGAAACGCTAGGAGATTATTAATGACAATTAGAAGGCTATTTCCATATTTAGCGCTTGTTTTAGCGCTCTTTACTGTATCAAAAGTTCAGGCACAAGCTGGAAAAACTAAAACCCGTGTATTGTTTATCTATGATGGATCTAACAGTATGAACGGAAAATGGGAAAGTGGTACGAAGCACGATGTCGCTCGCAGATTACTGAACCAAACAATGGACAGCTTACAACATGTTCCTAACCTAGAAATGGCTTTGCGTGTTTATGGACATCAAAGTTGGTATACAAAAGGACAAGATTGTAACGATACTAGGCTTGAAGTACCATTTGGAGGTAATAATGCCTTAAAAATTAAAGAGGCAATGGAGAATGTGAGTCCGAAAGGAACCACTCCTATTGCCATGACTTTAGAAAAAGCAGGAGAAGACTTTTCGGCATGCGACAATTGTAGAAACATCATTATTCTTATTACTGATGGTATTGAAGAATGTAATGGTGACCCGTGTGCTGTATCAAGAGCATTACAAAAACGAGGAATTATTCTGAAGCCATTTGTAATTGGTGTAGGATTAGACGAATCATTTATCAAAACATTCCAATGTGTAGGGAATTACTTTGACGCAAGCAATGAGCAAATTTTTCAAAACGTATTGAACATTGTAATATCTCAAGCACTGAACAATACCACAGCGCAATTGAATTTGTTGGATGTGAACAACAAGGCTGTAGAAACCAATGTTCCATACACTTTCTACAACCAAACATTTGGCGATGCAGAGGTAAACTACGTTCATACTATGAACTCTTTTGGAGTTCCTGATACAATCTATTTAGATCCTAGCACAACTTATGACCTTTCGGTATACACTATACCAATGGTTACTAAAGAGAACGTTAAACTTACCCCAGGAACACACAATATTATTGGAATAAGTACGCCACAAGGACAGTTGCAGCTAAAGGCAAATAGCAAAATCAAAAATCAACAACCTATGGCCATTGTGCGACAAAAAGGAAAAATGCAAACCTTGAATGCACAACAATTAGGTACAACAGAGCGCTACTTGGTTGGTACCTATGATTTAGAAATACTGACTCTACCAAGAACGTATATAAACGATGTAGAAATTACTCAAAGTACTACCACAAAAATTGAACTCCCTCCTCCAGGAATTGCAACCATTATGAGAAACCAAACTGGTTACGGAGCAATTTTTCAATACGATGGAGATAAGTTAGTTTGGGTAGCAAACTTGAATGAGAATGCCAGAAACGAAAGTTTCAAACTACAACCTGGAAGATACTTGGTTACACTTCGACCAAAATCATCTGACAGTAGTAAGTTTACAAGAGAAAAAGAGTTTACAATTACGCCAGGAGCCTCGGTTCCAATAAAGTTGTTTTAACCAATGAAATTATTCGAAGCAACCGAAAAGAAAGATACTCGCTCAGGATTTGGTGCGGGTTTAGCAGAACTTGGTAAAGAAAACGATCAAGTTGTTGCCTTATGTGCTGATCTAACGGGTTCATTAAAAATGAATGCGTTTGCTGATGCTCACCCAGACCGCTTCTTTCAAGTTGGAATTGCAGAAGCTAACATGATTGGCGTAGCTGCTGGTTTAACTATCGGAGGTAAAATTCCATTTACTGGTACATTTGCCAATTTCTCTACTGGTCGTGTATATGATCAGATTAGACAAAGTGTAGCATACAGCGGTAAAAACGTGAAAATTTGTGCTTCGCACGCTGGTTTAACATTGGGTGAAGATGGTGCAACACATCAAATCTTAGAGGATATCGGTTTGATGAAAATGCTTCCCCACATGGTCGTTATAAATCCGTGTGATTATAACCAAACAAAGGCAGCAACTAAGGCTATAGCAGATTACAATGGTCCTGTGTATTTAAGATTTGGTAGACCAAAAGTTCCTGTGTTTACACCAGCTGATCAAACATTTGAAATTGGTAAGGCTTGGAAAATCAAAGAAGGAAAAGATGTTACCATTATAGCTACTGGCCATTTGGTTTGGAAGGCTGTAGAAGCAGAAGAAATTCTACGAGAAAAAGGAATTGATGCTGAAATCATCAACATTCACACTATCAAACCTTTAGATGAAGAAGCAATTTTAACTTCTGTTGCGAAAACTGGGTGTGTAGTTACAGCTGAAGAACACCAAATGCATGGTGGTTTAGGTGATAGTGTCTCTCAATTGTTATCTCGTAATACCCCTACCCCGCAAGAATACGTTGCTGTAAACGATTCTTTTGGAGAATCTGGAACACCAGATCAATTGATGGAAAAATATGGATTGAATACAGAAAGCATTGTTGCTGCTGCTGAAAGAGCAATGGCACGAAAAGCTTAATTCTATCCACAAATATTCATACTGAAAAGCCTCTCATTCTATGAGGGGCTTTTTTTATTTTTAAAAAAATGCATTTTTCTCCAACCCTATAAAAACAACTTGCTGTCTTTATAGTGAATCGACTGAATGGTTCCATCTAAAATTCTAATCATTATGAAACAAATTCTTACAACAATGTTACTTGCTGTTGCATCGTTGCTCACATTTGGCCAAGGCTCAATAACAGCCTCTGGAAACATTACATACGCGAGTACAGGGCTAGCAGTAACTAACCTAAATTACACCATTACCGTTATTGATAGTAATGGTTTAGTTACGCATACTGGGGTAACTGATAATTATGGATCTTTTTATGATACCATTAATCTTACATCCATGTTAGGTCAATTTCCTGTAATGTTAGAGTTTAACGACTGTAACGGAACTACCTACTCTGATTCTTTACTTTTATCTCCCGGAACTTGGCATGCTTTTTTTGATTCTGCTTTATATTGCCAATCTAGTATTCCTTGTGATCCTACATTTACTACTACTGTTTTGAATGATACTGTAGTTATACATGAAGTAACTAATCCATATCCAGGGAGTGTTTACAACTGGACATTACCAAATGGATCAGTTGCAAGTGATACATTAGTAACATATATATTGAACAACTATAACAGCAACTATGCTGCCTGTTTAGATGTTTACAACACCACAGCTGGATGTACAGATAGTATATGTAACTCTTTCACTGCCGGAGTTCCTCCAACTCCTGTAGGCTGTGATCCAACATTTACTACTTCTGTTGTAAACGATACAGTGGTTACTCACACAATTATAAATCCACTTGCTTCTAGTACATATGATTGGACACTGTCTAACGGAACAATTTTCTCAGGTTCTACGGTTACCTATACTGTAAACACATACGGACAATACTTTATGTGCGTATCACAATCAGATTCTTTATACAGTTGTTTAGCAGATACGTGTGTTTCCTTTACTGCAGGTATTCCTCCAACATCTTCTTGTGACCCAACATTTACTACTTCTGTTGTAAACGATACGGTTGTTACTCACACAATCACCAATCCTTCCTCTGGAAATTCTTATTTATGGTTCCTTGCGGATGGAAGTGTAGCAACAACTTCATCAATTACATATATCGTAGATAACTACAGTACTTCACATTTTTCATGCGTAACAGTTACTAGTTCAAGTGGTACATGTGTAGATAGTTTATGTAATTCATTTACTGCTGGTGTTCCTACCACTCCTGCAGGATGCGACCCAACATTTACTACTTCTGTTGTAAACGATACAGTTGTTACTCATACAGTAACTAATCCAAGTGCAAATGATTATCACTACTGGATTTTACCTAATGGAAGTACTTCTTCTAACACTACAGTTACTTACACTCTTAGCGCATATGATTCAGCATACTCTGCTTGCCTAATTGTTGGAAATACCGCAGCAAATTGTTCTGATACGCTTTGCGACATGTTCTCTGCTGGAGTGATTCCTGTAGTACCTCCAGGTGATATATACGGAACTATTTCAGTAGACAATTCTTCTGCTGGAGACGCGATTGTTTACTTAATTGATTTAGTAAACGATTCTTCAGGCATCATTCTAGTGGCTATTGATAGCACAACTACAACTACTGGAAATTACTCTTTCTCAAATGTTGCTCCAGGTAATTACTACGTTAAAGCAGCCTTATCAGCTAGCAACCCATTGTATTACAACTATATGCCAAGTTACTATGCGAACAATTTATTAAGCATAGGGGCTTTACACTGGACTAACGCTGCTACTGTTACTGTAGCGCAATCTAGCAGTGCTGTTAACGTTTCATTCAGTTTAATTCCTGGAATTAATGCAGGTGGTCCTGGATTTATTGGTGGATTAGTTTCTCAAGGTGCCAATAAAACAGCTGGAGCAGGAAATCCTCTTGAAGGAGTACTAGTTATTCTTTTGAATGAGAATGATGTACCAGTTGCTTATACAAACTCAAATGCTCAAGGAGAATTTGAATTTGACAACTTATCGCACGGAACATATAAAGTATATGCTGAAGTTGCAGGTATTCCTACAACACCTGTTGTTTATACAATTGATAGCGATAATGAGAGCACTGATCTTATTAGAGTTGAAGTTAACTCTACTTATGTAGATGGATATATTGCATCTCCTTCAAGTACAAATGATTTAACATCTACTACTATTAGTGTTTATCCAAATCCTATTAACGATGTAGTAACTATTCAAGTAATTGATGAAATTGGTGAAACAGCGAACATTAGTATCATAAACATGAATGGACAAATCGTGTTACAAGAAACTGTTGTTTTAGCTGGTTCTACTGTAATTAACACTTCGGATATCTCAAAAGGTTACTACTTAATGGATATTCAAATTGGAGATCATTCCTCATTTATCAAAGTAGTGAAGTAATTTAACCCTTAATATATCTTTAGTAATTCCGCAGGGTTCAAAAAGCCCTGCGGAATTCATGTTTCGTATGACCGTAAATCCCGATTTAATAAAGCGGTGTATTAAAAACGAAGAAAAAGCTCAAAATCAGCTTTTTAAACAGTGTTTCCCAACACTGATGGGGATTTGTATGCGGTACTATAAAAACGAATCTGATGCACAAGCAGCATTAAATAAAGGGTTCTATCGTATTCTCACTAAATTGAAACAACACGATCAATCTAAATCTTTTGAAGGCTGGGCAAAACGGGTAATGATCACAACTATTCTTAACGAACTTAGGTCTGAGAAAAAATTCAAAACGTCTCAAATTCCGACCAGTTTTGAAGAAAATGAAGTACACCTAAATGCATCTATTGACGATATTAATCACTCTATTGATGCTGACGCAGTACTTGAGTTGATAAAACGCCTACCCGAAAATGAACAACGTATTTTAAACCTCTATGCCATTGATGGATATAATCATAAAGAAATAAGTAACATGCTAAGTATTCCTGAAGGAACATCAAAGTGGTTACTATCATCAGCACGAAAAAAAATGGCGAGCTCTATAGCTAAATTTGTTCGTGCTGGAATTAGTCTAGTATTGTTATGAAAGGGAGTGATTTCGATAACATATTAAGAAACAAGGTCTCTGAGAAAGAGTACTTATACTCTGATGCTCACTGGCAAAGTGCTAAGCAATTCATAGATGAAAAGCGTGCTTCAAAAAGACGTTGGGTATTCTTCTATTCATGTCTTGCTGCTTTAACTATTGGAGCTGCTAGTTATATTCTTTGGCCTGATTATTCTGCTAATGAACAAATCTCTTTTACCAATCACTCTACCAAAAACACAAATAAACCCTTCGATCAAATAACTAACTCTGCTGCCTCAACAAATAGTTCTTCAAGTAATGTTGAACAAGAAGCAGAAGAGAAAACATCTGTAAAAGAACAAACTCAAATAGAGCAGACAATTGGTGAAGCTAATTCATCAACTATTCCCCCAATAAAATCAAAACAAACTCCACCCAAGAAAAACTTAGAGAGAGGTAAAGAGTCATCAACTGAAGCTTTGCACGAACCATATGTTCAATCAAATAAGGTGGAAGCTGCACCTTTTGGTTCAACAAGTTTGGAAAAACCAAGTAATCAAATACTAACCTCTTCTACACTTATTACTGGTGTTTCTAATCAAAAAACAATCGCTAGTAGTAACATACTTAAAAGAGGAGGGCAAGCTTCTATTTCAGAACTAATACCAAACAACCATAGAATCAAAGAATCTCCTTTGTTTCTTGCATCCACTCTCAAATCAGCAGAATATGATGAAGCTGATATTTACATTAAATCACGTTCTAGTAAAGCTTCTCGTAAGAGAATGCTTCAGATAGGTACCTATGGACAGTTATATTTAACTGAGAAGGCAACAGATGTGAAATACACTATTGCGAATGACCAGTTGTGGTCTGCTGGTGTGTTAGCCATTTATCCTTTAACCAAATCTATTACACTACAAGCAGGTTTAGGATACCAGCATCAACAATTCGATTTGTCTTTTACCCAACGAAGAATTTCTACCACAATTGTGAGCAATGTAGAAACTACCTCAACACCCTACGTAACAGCAAGCCAGCATTGGGAATATTTAATGGACTTTAGTGGAGGAGTTGCCACATCTGTTGACTCAGTACAAGTTACTGTTCACGATACAAGTTATGTAACAAGCTACGACACGTTAGAAACTATTGTATCAGATACTTCTAATGCTACTGTTAAATCAAACTTTGTTATTAATTCAATAGAAGTTCCTCTATTCTTAAACTACTCTAAGCCATTTGGAAGGTGGGAAGTTTTCGGAGGCGCTGGTATCCATTTAAACTATGCTACCTCTATCCAAGTAGCATCAAATGCTGGTTCAGAACAAGAAATGCCAACAGAAGATCAGGTCAAAAGCTTCGGACTTGATGCATCTGTCCAATTAGGTTTAAGCTACATAATAAGCCCTGAATTAAAGCTAAGTTTAGCACCTACCTACAGAATGAATGCCACAAAACGATACGAGTTTATTGACAGACGATCTAATTACACAGGACTTACAGTAAGTTTACTTTATAGAATTCGATAACATCTAAACTGCTCATTAGAATTCTGTTTTCTTTGTAGGTGATTAAACCATTCGTGCGTTTTATCATCTATCATGTGTAATGCATGCCAGAAAACACAATTCATACATGAAAGCTGTTTCTAATCGAGTAAAAGAAGAAGCAGAGTTTGAAGATTTGCTTGATGCTTATCAACAGCGTATTTTTCAATTAGCACAGCGGATGGTTATAGACGCTGATGATGCGGCCGATATTACCCAGGAAGTATTCGTAAAAGTTTGGCAAAAGCGAGATCAGTTCAAAGGAGACAGCGCCATATTCACTTGGATATATCGTATTGCCACCAATCACTGCCTAGAGTTTCTTCGTAAAAAGAAAAAACGTGGTTTTTTAAGATTCACAGACTATGAAGAAACACTGAAGAAAAAACTCGAAAGCCCCAGCTATTTTGATGGTGATGAATACCAACGTATTTTACATCAAGCAGTACTAACCTTACCAGAAAAGCAACGTGTTGTTTTCCAACTAAAGTATTTTGATGAATTGAAATACGAAGAAATTGCTCGAATTACAGACACATCAGAAGGTGCTTTAAAGGCGAGTTATCATCATGCAGTAAAGAAAATAGAAGCTTACGCAAAAAATGTTTTAAACCAATAATCACAGAAGAAATCAAAGAGATATGAAACCTTCGTTCAACATAGAAGATCCATCACTTAAGCAAGATGCTTTCAGTAAAAAAGTGGGACAAAATGAAGAGTTAAGAGCTCGCATTTTAGAACAAACAACGAGTGCAGGAAACGACAACACCACAAGCAATCAAGTAGTATGGGCTGCGGTAGCTGGTGTAGCTGTATTTGTCACACTATTCGGAATACTTTCTCAAATAGACTATTCTATTTCTTTATACGACACAACTCTTATTGCAGAACAAGATGCTGAAGACTTCTACAATCAAGAAATTGACGAGCTGTCTTTAACCGAACTTTCGTACGAGATCGAACCAACTCATGAAATCAACATTACTACAGGTAATTTAAGCGATGATGAAATTGCCAACTACTTAACTTATGCTGATGTAACAACCTATGATTTAAGTAATGCATACAATGAAAACTAATATGATACAGAAGTCTGTTATAAGCACTTTTCTTTTCTTTTTCAGTGCCTTCGTTCTAATTGCTCAACCAGATGATAGAATTAACAGAGTAAGAGCTCAAAAAGCGGCATATATTACTCAACGTTTGAATTTAAGTGTAGAAAAATCACAGTCATTTTGGCCTATTTACAATGAGTTTGAGGACAAAATGTTCGCACTGAAAAAGCAACGGTTCGGTGAAGGGAAACCAAAACACCCAAACATTGAAGAACTAAGCGATAATGAAATTCAAGAGTTGTTAAATAGTAGGTTCCGACACGAAGAAGAAGTTGTCAAACTAAAACGTGAATATCACGAAAAATACTTGAAGGTTTTATCTATTCGAGAGGTAGCTATGCTATATGAAGCAGAACATGAATTCAGGAAGGATCTTATTCATAGATTGAAACGAGGAGAAGAAAGAACCCGTCATTAGCAGCTCTAAACACAATGGATCAACAAGAACGTACCATATTCCATAATCACCTCGCTCAAACTACTCCTTTCCCGATAGAATTAGAAGTAACATCTGCAAGTGGCTCTTGGATTACCTCTTCAAGTGGAAAAAAGTACCTAGATATGATTGCTGGTGTAGCAGTTACTAACTTAGGACATCGCCACCCTATGGTGGTTGAGGCTATCAAAAAACAAACTGATAAATACTTGCATGTAATGGTATATGGAGAATATGTGCAAGAACCACAAAATGAATTGGCCAAAGAGCTGCGATCAATTCTTCCTAAAGAAATTGATAACTACTATTTCGTTAACTCCGGTACCGAAGCTAATGAAGCTGCATTAAAGTTAGCAAAACGTGCAACCGGAAGGACTAGGATTGTATCCATGAATCGTTCATATCATGGCTGTACACATGGCTCGTTAAGTGTATCAGGAAATGAGACTAAAAAATCTGCTTTTAGACCATTGCTCCCAGACGTGCACTTTATCAACTTCAATAGACAAGAACAACTTTCTGCCATCAACACAGATACGGCTTGTGTTATTATGGAAACAATTCAAGGAGATGCTGGTGTAAGAATTCCTGATGTGGCCTACATGCGAGCTATTCGTAAACGATGTAACGAAGTAGGTGCCCTACTGATACTGGACGAAATCCAAACTGGGTTTGGTAGAACAGGAACTTGGTTTGCATTCGAACAATTCAACATTACTCCAGATATCATCACCATGGGAAAAGCCATTGCAGGAGGTTTGCCTATGGGCTGTATGGCCGCTTCTAAAAAGTTAATGGAACTATTTACCTACAATCCAATGTTGGGCCACATTACCACCTTTGGTGGTCATCCAGTGGTTTGCGCTAGTGCTACTGCAAACATTCAAGCGTTAAAGCAAGAAGTGCCTGATTTTGCTGAAATTGAACGAAAAGGTGCTCTATTAGAAAAACTACTGCAACACCCTATCGTAAAAGAAATTAGGCGTAAAGGATTAATGTTCGCCATTGATTTAGAAAGCTTTGATCAAGTAAAGCAAGTGTTTGATCATTGTCTTGAAAATGGTGTTCTTACATTCTGGTTTTTAAGTACAGATTATGCTTTTCGATTATCTCCTCCGCTCACCATTTCAGATGAAGATCTTCAACATGCTGCACGTGTAATTCAAGAAGGATTTGAAAAAGCTTTGTAAGCTACAAACCTATTCCTCTATTGCTAGTTTCAAACAATCGCAATCTAAAGCCGCATCCAAGAATAGCTTTAACTCCATCATTTCTTCTTGAGCCATGGCTTTCCCTTGTTGAGCTGCTACAAACAAAGCTGCTCCACCAAGTGCTCCCGCAAGTGCCACCCAAAAAGCCCAAGGAGTTTCTCCTAATGTTTGCTGGCTAAATCCAATCATTAAGCCAATTGTTGCCAAAACACCACAAACACTATAAAAGAACATAAACATAGTCCATACGGTTGGAGCTGGACCAAACAAACAACGAACCAAAGTCAGTCCATTATCTTGCTTCTCAAGGTTTACATCTAATTGTGGACTCCAGAAATGAAGTTTCTCTGGTGGATACTTTAACACAATGTGGTAACGCAATACTTTAGACTTAAAGCCATTTGCATTTCGTTCTTTCACTTGGTCTTTTACCTTTCCCACAATGTCTTCCATAGACATGGGCGTTTCAAACTTGAAACGTGGTCTAAACGATACATTTGCCATCAAATAGGAGATTTAGCTCAAAATATAGTGAATCTATCCCGATTCCTTTCATTTTACCTCTACTCCATTTAGGATGCATATATATTTGCTCTTGCAAAAATGGGATCAGTAAGAGTAGATAAATACCTATGGTGCGTTCGTTTGTTCAAAACCAGATCATTGGCTACGCAATCAACCAAAACGAACAAAGTATTGGTAAATGGTGAGGTTGTAAAACCTGCCAAAGAAGTAAAAGTTGGTGATACAATTGATGTTCGTAAGAACAACATTTGGATCAAAATTAAGGTTACGCAATTGCTAAAAAATAGAGTCGGTGCAAAGTTGGTTTCCGATTACTATAAAGACATTACCCCACAAGAAGAGTTAGACAAATTAGAAGCTTTAAGAATTCGCTTAGTGCAAAACCGTCCGAAAGGAATGGGTAGGCCAACTAAGAAAGAACGTAGAGATATGGAAGATCTTGTGGACGATTGGAGCCACTGGGACGAATTAGAAGATGACGAATGAGTACGAAACGAATAGTATTTCTTGGAACGCCTGATTTTGCTGTTGCTTCACTTGAAGCAATGATTGAAAACGGATTTAATGTAGTTGGTGTAGTTACTATGCCTGATAAACCTGCGGGTCGTGGTCATCAATTACAACCATCTCCTGTTAAAGAATCTGCCATAAAACACAACCTACCTTTGTTGCAACCAAGCAACTTGAAAGACCCTGAATTTATAACAGAGTTGAAGAATTGGAAGGCCGACATTCAAGTAGTGGTTGCATTTCGTATGCTTCCTGAAATAGTATGGAATATGCCATCAATGGGAACTATTAATCTACATGGCTCTTTACTACCTAATTACCGGGGAGCAGCACCCATTCATTGGGCTGTAATTAACGGAGAAAAAGAAACAGGTGTCACTACTTTTCAGTTAAAGCATGAGATTGATACTGGAGCAATTCTAAAGCAATCTAAAACCGTTATTTCAGATGAGGATACTACTGGATCAGTATACGTTAGACTAATGGAGCAAGGTGCAGAGTTGCTAGTTGATACCTTAAATGGATTATTTGAAGGAAGTGTAACTGGTGTTCCCCAGCACGAATTGATGGACGAAAAGGACATCAAACATGCTCCGAAGGTTTTCAAACACCATGGAGATATAGATTGGACAACATCTGCCAGAGCTATATTTAATAGAGTTAGAGGGCTGCAACCTTTCCCAGGAGCATTTACCACCATTAAAGTTGGTGAAAAATCAACGGTATTAAAACTAAAGGCTACCACACTTACACACATACCAAGTTCTTTGCCTACTGGATCGTTGGAAGTGATAGATCATGAATTAATAGTGCATTGTGCAGATGAACAGTTGAAATTAAGTGTAGTACAGCTTTCGGGTAAAAAGCCTATGCCGACACGTGATTTATTGAATGGAGTGCGTATAGAAAATCAACTGATCAGTTCTCAACCAAAATGAGAATAGTAGTGTTATAGCATAGATGAAAAATCATCAAATCAAATGTGAACATTGTTTTGAGTGGGTTTCTGCCAAGTATGAAACATGCGAAAACTGCGGTAAAACACTTCGTGCCAAAGAAAAAAGCGAGGCGCTTAATCCCAATAAAAAACGAGATCCTCTCAAACCTGATTTAATACAGATTTATGAGCACGATAAGCCCATAATTCAAGTAGGAAAACACATTCTTCGAACTGGTCAAATCATACTCTATGCCATTATTGGCTTCTTAGTTTGGATTACAACATGGGCAGTAGGATAGTGCCATATCTATGGAACCCTCTTTTTTGGGGGATCGTTATTCTAGCACTAGTCACCAATTATTTTCAACCGCAACACGCCAGTTTTTGGTCGTCTTACGGTATGGATATATTGGCCCTACCAATCTACCTATATGTTGCGCAAGTAGCTATGAAGGTTTACTACAATCGTTCTCGTTACGAAATTCCTTATAGAGATAGATGGATTGTTTGGTGCCTAGTATGTCTAATTTTCGAAGTAATTCTTCCCCAGTTTTCAAATAAGTACACTTCCGATTGGCTCGATTGTGTAGCCTATCTCATAGGATTCGTTGCCGTTTTTCCAATAGTCAATACACTACCCAACTTTTTGGTAGGCTCTCGCGTTTACTCTAGAAAGAAATTATAAATGCCTCAAGCTAAGCAAGAAAGAATTGGATTGTTCCCACTGAGCTTGGTTGTTCTTCCAAAAGAACAAACCCGTTTGCACATTTTTGAGCCACGGTACAAGCAGTTGGTGAACGATTGTTTTGCAAGGGGCCTCGATTTTGGAATCCCCGCAGTAATTGAGCAAAGCCCCCGCAAATTAGGAACCCGTGTTAAACTAGTAGATATTGAACGTTTTTACCCTGATGGAAAAATGGATATTCTAGTTGAGGGCGTTTCTGTGTTTAAACTGAATAGTTTCTCAAACCAGCTAGAGAATAAGCTATATTCTGGTGGAGAGATCATTAGTTTAGAGCGCGAAGATCGTTACCAAAAAACTCCTGAGTTGATTCACTTATTCAACGAATACAGCTGGAGAACTGGGACTTTAAGTGAAGATCAGAGTTATGATTTGAACTTTGGAATATTTGAAATGGCTGCGTCTCTTCAATTAAACAATGAAGAGAAATACAACTTGATTGCCACTAACTCAAGACAAACTCAACAAGCTATTTTACTGAACCACCTAAGGTTAACGCGTGCATTGTATCAGCAAGAAGACGATTTAAATCATCAGTTCTATTTGAATTGATGCTCTTATAGCTCAAATGATTGAGACTGGCCATTGAAGTAAAAATCAATGGCCTTTTTTGTAAATGTGATCTTCCATTCTATTTCGCCAGAGTCTAGGCGAATCTCCTCAATAGATCCACTGCCCTCATTTTTTATCACTTTTAATTCAGTAACATCTAGTTCTTTTACTAGTTGAACTACTCCCTGATCTTTCAAGACATACTCTTCTTCTAACCTACCCTTCTTAAACTTTCCTATTTCAATTGCTCCGTCCAAATAAACTATCAAACCTATTCCGTGCAGTTTGTTTTTCTGAAATTGTCCTATTTCTCGAACTCCGCTAGAGTATTGATGCATACCGACACCATTCAACTGATCGTTATCAAATGATCCAGTGTAACGATCTACACTGGTAGAATCCTTTTCTACCTTTACTTTATCTCCCCAACCTTTAAAGTATCCAGCAACTAGATCTCCTGTGTATGTATAACCACTAGATGTTTGATAAGTACCCTTACCATCAGGCTCACTAAATGCAAATGTCCCTTTATACCAACTCCTATCCTTGAATGTAATTTTCCCTTGTCCATGCGCCATATCATCTTTGAAATCTCCTTCGTAGATGTATTCTTTTTTGGTCATAACACCATGTACTTTCATTCCATTCTTGAACTCACCTTCGTAAGTGTAGCCACATTCGCACTCCATTTTACCCATCCCATTCTGGCAATCACCAGAAAGACATTTGTCTTGCGCATTTAGTATGAAAGGTGAAAGAAAAAGGAAGAAGAACATCATTTTTTTCATATATCAAAAATACGATCGAAAAAGTTGATTATTGCCTAAAACAGCAGTTTCTCCACCAAATGAATCGCTATTTTTGGTGATATGGATGTACGTCAGATTCTGTTAGACACGGAAAGTGCCTTGCGCGATTTTGTATCGGTAATTATGCAACAGCAACATGGTGATGATTGGTTGTTTCAATCCGGTCTATCAGATGATCGTTTAGCAATTCTACAGAAATTACAAGCTGAATTTGACGAAAAGAAAATTTCGCTTCAAGAAGAAAACCAGTTGTTGAATTACGGAAACTTGATGGATTTAAAAACCATTTTAACCCGTAATTGGATTGGTGATTTTGAGTTGTGTTTTGGCGACTTACAAACCATAGAAGTATACTTATCTACACTTCATCGATACTATGATTCTGATGCTAATAACCGCTCATTGTTAACGCATCAAAAGCACTTAATTCTAGGAATTAGTGGCTTTCTGCGCAACAGAATGGTAGTATACAGAAGTTGGAAAGATGGAGACAAACATGGCTTCCCAAGAATAGAAAGTGTACGCGATAATTTGGGAAATATCTGGGTACTTGGAAAACCTAAAAAAATCAAGACAGGACTTCAACTACGCACTGGAGATATGCTAGAGTTTGTTGTTACGGCAATCGACCCTGAAGGCTTGGATTTGGAATATCGTATTTTTCCAAATAAGTGGAGTACTGGAAATGTGTTATTAATGGAAGTAAACGAAAAACATATTGGCTCTCAATCTATTTTCCATATTGGAATCAAAAGCCCTCGTAAACATCATGCATTCCCATTGGGTTATGATGATCGAGTAACTTTTGAATACGAAGTGCTTCCTAAGTAACTTTCTCTTTTTTTACTGATACTTGTCTTTTTTCGATCAGTCTTTTGTGTCTACATTTAAGGCATGGCAGCCAATGTTATTCAAGATAGAATTAAGCGATTCATTCAATCACTACCACCTTTTCATTTATTAACCGCTGGTGAGCTAGATGCTTTTGTTCAAAAAGCCACTGTTCAGTACCTGCAAGAAGGAGATCGCCTTTTTAAAGAAGGTTCAGAAACCTTAGAGTATTTTTTCTGTATTCGCCAAGGATCATTTCGAATTGAACACGAAAACGGCACTTTAGTAGACTTATGTGGCGAAGGAGATATACTTGGAACGCGTCCACTTCTGAGTAATGAAACCTATTTAGCTTCTGCCATCGTAACTGAACCAGCTATCTTGTATTGCTTTCCAGTTAAACTGGGAAAGCAATTCGTTACTCAAAATGCAAAACTTGCACTTTACTTTGCTGCCGGATTGGCCTCTGGTAGATCTATGCCTGTTCGTAATAGAAACCTAGCATCTCAAAGTCCTATTGAAGCCCGGGGTTCTTTGCAAGAAATCACCCCTATTTCCTATTCTAAAAAGCTCATTCATTGTTCGCCAAGCACCAAAATAAAAGATGCTGCCCTACTTATGAAAAATGCAGGTGTAGGGTCTATCATTATTACGAATATTCAGCACGAACCTATTGGAATAATTACCGACAAAGATCTGCGTAATAAAGTAGTTGCTGGTAACATACAACTAAACGACTTGTGCCAATCTATTATGTCTAGCCCAGTCAAAACCATTTCTCCCTCTCTTTCACAAGCCGAGTGCTTGATTAAAATGGTTGATTGGAATGTACATCATTTAGTGATAAGTAGAGATGGTTCGAATACATCTAGTACACTAGGAGTAATATCTGAACATGATTTGCTCTTAATGGAACAATCACACCCTGCCGCTTTACTTAAGGCAATTCGTAAAACACTAGGTATCAAAGAGCTTACACAACTCAGAGCAAAAGCTGCTCAGTTAGTAGAAGGTTATATAAAACAAGAGGTTTCTGTTTCCTATACCTCAAGTATCATTACATCTATTACTGATGCAGTTTATCATCAGTGCATTCAAAGAGCCATGAAGGTATACGGCCCTCCACCATGCTCATTTGCTTGGTTAGGATTAGGAAGTCATGGACGTGGAGAGCAATTACTTAGAACAGACCAAGATCATGCTTTAATCTTTAATGGAAACCTAAATGAACATCAACCTTACTTTATCCAGTTAGCTAAACATGTTTCAGAAGACTTAGCAGTTGTGGGTTTTGAACATGATGCGGCAGGCATTTCGGCATCTACTAAAGAATGGTGTGTAGATGTTGATACATGGAAAGCATATTTTCAAAAATGGGTGGCTGTTCCTGAACCTCAAAACGTACTACAAAGCACTATTTTCTTCGACTATCGCACTATTTATGGCACTGCAGAATTGGCAGAAGAGCTTACAAGCTTTTTATATGATTTACTCAATCAAAAACAGCACCTATTAGCGTATTTAGCAAAAGATGCCGTTGAAACTCCTCCTCCATTAAGTTTCTTTAGGAATATGATTGTTGAACGAAGTGGTGACCATAAAGATGAGTTTGACCTAAAGTTGCGTGTTTCTCTTCCGTTAGTAGATGTAGCAAGAGTATTAGCCATTGAACATCATTTAGTAAACGAAAACAATACTATTTTACGTTTTCAAGCAGCTGCAACAAAAGAACCTAAGCATGAAAAGCTGTACCAAGAAGCTGCTTCTGCCTATGCATTTGTGTTATACCTCCGTGCCAGATTTGGCATTGAACAACAAGATGGTGGTAGATTTATTGATCTTAGAAAGCTGAATAAATTGGAGAAACAGATGTTGCGTAATATTTTCGATTTGGTGAAAGAATTGCAACAAATTTTAAGTGTTCGCTTTCCTCTTCAATATTTATCATGATCTGGAAAAAACAACATATCCCAAATTCTATTCCTTCAGAAATAGAATTTTATCACTCATTATTCCATGCAGAGTTTCAGCAGTCAGATGACGAATACATTGTTTTTGACTGTGAAACAACAGGACTCAATCCATCTAAAGATTCCATTTTAAGCATTGGGGCAGTTGCCATTTCAGGTAATCATATAGATGCTGAAAGTGCATTCCATGAGTTTGTATTTCAGCCTGATTACAAAGGCGAAGCTGCACCTGTACATGGTATTGGGTACGATCAGATTCAAAATGCTAGAACAGAACAAGAGGTGGTTGCAGATTTTTTACGGTTTGTTGGAAACAGATCTCTTATAGGTCATCACGTTGGGTTCGATTTCAAGATCGTAGAAAATGCTATGAGGCATCATTGGTCTTATCCGTTACGCAACAAACAATTAGATACGGTTCAGCTCGTTAAAGAGGTATTACCTTCGCATCATAAAAGCAAAACTTTGCCAAGCAATCATTTCAGTTTAGACTACCTCTGTAATCTGTTCAAAATTCCTATTGAAGACAGACATACAGCACTTGGAGATGCTTATCTAACAGCTATCTTGTTCTTAAGATTAACTTCAGAGATCTCACCTAGTAAACTTTCATCGCTTTTTCATTGATTCAATTCAGATGGCATATAATGTGTTGGTTTTTGCTGTTCTCATCAACAGTAATTGGACAAAAGCTACTTTTTACGCAAGAGCAATTGATGAACCCTCGCCCTTACAGCGAATTATTTGATAGGAGTTTTGAAGCAATTGAGGTAAACCACATTATTCCTGACTCAACCCAATACACCATTTTAGAGAACGGTTATGCGAGCGCAATCTTAACCAACTCTAACCAAGTAAATATTCCACTAAACCATACAGTAGACACCATAGATGTGGTGTTTTCATTGTATCCTCAAAACCCTGAGTTTTGGATTACAAACTACCATGTATTACTGGCTAGACGTTTGACCGAATTATTCAAATGGGATAATCGACTGAATGATGCCTCTATTCACTGGCGTTTAGTGTTACAAACAGATTGTCAATCAGAACCTGAAGCCATTGGTTTGTTTCATGGTTTTGTGGTTCATCACCATGAAGAAAAAGAGTTAACCATAAAAATGGAACGTGCCCCAAAGAAGGAAGAACCTCTTTTCTCGCTTCCGCCTCTTCCGCCAGATACACTAATTCAATCGCTGGTTCAATACATTCAAGATAAAGGAGGGTTTGAAGATTATTCTGTTTATCAAATTCTAGATCGCAATGCTGCCAATTGGGACAGTACATTGGTTGTTATTGATTGGACTGGTAGTATGTATCATCACGGAGCGCAAGCAATTTTGTACCACCTGTTAGAAGAACGAAAACTAGGTATTCAACAATTTGTATTCTTTAACGATGGTGATGGGAAAAAAGATGAACGTAAAAAACTTGGTAATACTGGTGGTTTGTATGCCTTATCTCCCCATCAGGAAGATTTAGAGCAAGAAGCATTAGACTTATTTTTTAAAGTGGAAGAAAAAGGAAATGGTGGTGACCGAGAAGAAAATGATATTGAAGCTTTGATCTGGGCTATCAGGAACTACTCTGATTTTAAAAACCTCGTGTTAATAGCAGATAATGCTGCTTGTATAAGAGATTTCACATTATATAAGTCTTTAAACATTCCTATTCATATCATCTTACCAGGCACCATACATTCCATCAATCATCAATACATTAACCTGGCCTATGCAACGAAAGGAAGTGTACATACTTTGACTGCCGATGTATTAGATTTTCAAGAAGGCAGAACACCTGAAATGATCACTTGCTTAGATGACACTTATATATTAAATCCATTTGGATGGTATCAAAACATCGAACCTATGCCAAGTAAATTCTGTAACATTTACTATGGCGTTGAACGCTATGGATTTCAAACAAGAAAATGGTTGCGTAGCCAACTACAGCAATAAGACTAGGAAAGTAATACGTCTTGAACAACTTCTCGGTGAAAGTGCTGGTTAATTGCTGAGACAATTTTTGATTTACCGTAGCTCAACTCTTGACGCAGTACAGATGAATCTAACTGTACAACCAACACCTTATTGCGCAACTCAATCTTAGAAGTATGTCGAGCAATGGGTGTTCCCATTATTTGCTCCCATGCATTTCGCACATCTACTTCTTCAAGCTTACCGTCTAACTTATTCAGTTTCATGTAAGCTTGAATTAAGTCACCTATATGCTGTTGATTTTCTTTTCTTTTCAATTCTCTTGATTTATCTGCTTGCTACAAATGACCAATAAACTCGGTATCTGAATTTATCGGTGCTGTTTTCTTCTATGATAGGATTATCAAAGGTACTAAGATCTAATTCTGCCACTCGCTCTGCTAGCAGAAAATCATCTCTTCTTTCGTTATAATCATAAAAGGCTAATTGAGCATTAACCCCAGTAATTATTCCACCATTTTGGTTAAATGTATAGGTTCTTGGAGTTTGAATATCGGGAACATCAATAAATATCTGATCTGATTCCATTCCTTCCACTGAGATATAAATATCTGGTGGAGTACTTTCGAACAGTAAACCAAAGGTATTTATGTGCGTAACTACAATAGAATCAACCTTTAGAAAGCCTACTGTAGCTTCCATTTCTTGTGTATCCTCTTTTCTAGCATCATCACTGTAGACTGTTTGCTTGATTACCTGTTTTCCGGGTTTTTCAAACTTATGCTCTAATCTATTTCCCAATCGAGATTCACCTTTTTCAAACTCCCAGAGCACATAATCATCGCTATCACTACAACAAC
>DIYR01000227.1 GCA_002429085.1 Flavobacteriales bacterium UBA6049 | reverse complement strand
TTGCTGTTATTGAGAAAATAGAGAATGAGCCTGTTATAGAAACGATTTGGCAATTGGGAGAGGAATTAGCACAAGGTTTCAACAATCTGGTTACTAAACATAGACTGGAAAATGTGTTGAGCCTAGGTGGTAAAGCGCCTTGGAAAATTATGTCTGTAACTGATCAAAGCACTTCATCACGCTTCGCTATCAATACGTTTATTCTTAAGAAGATGCTTGCTGAGGGAGTATTGATAAATGGTAGCCATAATCTTTGTTATGAGCATACCAAGGAAGATGTTTCTAGCACATTAGAGGCTTATGATATTGTATTCTCTGAACTAACAAAGCATCTTTCCAATGGAACTCTTGAAACGGATCTTGGTATTGATATTATTTATCCAGTATTTAGCGTTAGATAGGTTTCTATATTTATGATATTTCTTGTGATATTTATGCAGTAGCACCAAAATGAAGAATGTAATCTACATAAAAAACCTAGAAGCAGTTTGGTTGGAGACAGCCAAATATCTCGAAAAAAACCATGGCTGGAAAATGGTTATGTGGGTTGGTACACATAATGCCTTTTGGGAACAGATAGAAACACTATTCCCAGAAGCACTTTTTTATCACCATGAAGCTGCCCTTCGAGGATTAACACCAGAATATAACTCAGAAATATCTGACGGTTTGCAAAATCTAGATGAAAGTATTCTGGAGAAAATTTCTGAATATGAAGCAGTTTTCTATGAAATGATGAACCGATGGTGCCTTGATTCTCAGAATATTACTTATGAGAATAGGCGGTATTATTTTTTAAGAATGGTAGGCCTGTGGATAGCGATTATTCAAGATTTGGATGTTGAAATTATTGTGTGCCCCCGAGTACCGCATCGCGTTTATGATTATGCGGCCTATATTGCTGCCCAAATATTAGGGGTAAAATATTGTATGGGGAATACGACAACAGAGATAGAAGTGCGCGAAGATGGGAGACGTTTAGCGAGATTCTTTTCCTCTACAAACTTAAAAGATCGAACCAAATTTATTGATAAACATAAAGATATTGAAGATAAATCTAATGTATCCGCCGCTATTGAAAGATATTTTGAGTTAAGGCAAAAAGCACATAAAGATGCTATCCCTCAATATGTTGCTAATCCTCAATATGTTGCCAAAAATAATGAGGTTTTGGGGGCACATATGAGCTTAATATTAAGGTTCAAGAAATCTCTTCCTCTTCTGGTGCAAATATTTTCTCAATATATTAAGGCCCTAATTTTTAGAGATCAGGATAAAGTATTTAGATTAGATTTCAGTGCTCAAATAGAAAAATCGGAATTACATCCACGACTTGCAACACTGCCAAATCATAAGCTTCGCCATTTTCGCGTGGCGTGGAATGTCAGTAAGGCGTTGAAATGGTATAAAGCTCACTCCACAGTGCCGGACCTTACGCAAAAATATGTTTATTTTGCCCCACATGCACAACCTGAGCGAACGACAACACCAGATGCTGAATATTATCAACATGTAGAATTGGTTGTAGAGACTCTCATTGCGGCATTGCCACAAGGTTGGAAACTTTACATTAAAGATCATCCCTCAAACTATCGTCAGCCATATCGAGTAAACAACATACGTTCAGTTTGCTTTTACGAAAGATTGCAGAGGTTAAGTGACTCGATTGTATTTGTTCCATTATCTTATGATCCTTTTGCTTTGATGGACTCAGCTCAAGCTGTTGCTACTGCTACCGGGACGTCTGGATGGGAAGCAATAGTGAGAGGAAAAACAACGTTAGTTTTTGGTGTCGCATGGTATGTGGATTTACAAGGTTGCCAAAAAATAACTTCTGTACAGCAATGCAAAGAAGTTCTTATGAATCCAGATCTATATCGTTCGGAAAGGAGTGAAATACTCGAATTCCTTCAAGCTTTTCATACGCATGGTTATGATTTGGATTTAATAGTTAATAAGCCCGTAACGCAACTAAAAAAAGAAAACCCTATTGTTTTTCAGCAATACATCGAAAAGTTAGGGCAATCAATCGTTGAGGCTGAGTGATTACCTTTCTTATTCTTGTTGCTCATGGTTTTAAATTATCAATTCTGAAAGTCAATAGACTGCGACTCAAATAATGACATTAAAAACACTCTATATCATGACCACAACCGATCTTTGGGGGCATGTTGTATCTCAACTTAAAGAACAATATGGCTGGGAACCTGCTTTGTTGGTTGGAGACGTAGAACAGTCAAAGGCAATGCCTGCTTTTGCTGAATGCCCTATATATAGCTTAGGTGAAGCCCGAATAGCTCGTCACCCAGATAACATACCCGATTATGAACCAAGAGCATTGGATAGCGATTTATTACAATTGCTAGAAGGCAAGCAGGCCGTTCTTTATGAGTTGATGTCGCGCTTCTTAGTCACAAAGAATAATGGTAGCTTTGATGATCGACGGAGATTTTATTGGGAGATCTTGAGGATTTGGGTAGGCATTTTTGATACCATAAATCCAGATATAGTAATTGCAGCAAGTTTCCCTCATCGTATTTTCGATTATTTAATTCAACAAATCTGTGAAAAAAGGGGAATTCCTTTTATTGCGCTTGAGGTAACATCTATTCGGTCACAATGTTATGCCACACACTCTTTTGATTTTAGCGCTAATCTATTTAAAAAAACCGTTGAGGCTAATAAGAATCAAGAATTGCAGTTAGCACCGCAATTAGAAGAATTGATTGAAAATGTTTGTTCAACATATGAGAAAGCTAAACCCAAGAGCCTTAGTCATATTTCACCATTCCGTTTTAATGAGAAAACCAATAAGCATACCAAGCATCAAAAAAATATTAGTTCCCAACTATTTCAACTATCTCTGATATTCGTCAAAATGACATTGAAATGGCAATGGAACCGAGACTTATCAACAGTCTTTGAGTTTAAAAAAGAAAGAGGCTCACTGTTTTCTAGTCGCTTGAGTAAATTGAAGGCTTGGAAACACATATATGTAAGATTCAAAACAGCACTTCGTATCAATAAATTAAAAAAATGGTATGATAAAAACGCGATAATTCCTAATGGGAATCGTAAGTACATTTATTTTGCTCCAAACTATCAGCCAGAAAGAAGCACCTGTCCCGACGCTGGGTATTTTTATGACTATTCATTGATATTATCCATTCTTGAGGCGACTATTCCTAAAGACTGGGATATTTATTATAAAGAGCATCCACGGACATTTTACATACCTATTGCCGATGATAATGCAAAAGATAAATTGCAATATAAACGTATGCTTGCTGCTTGCCCAAGGTTAAAGTTCATTGACCGGGCATGCGACCCCTTTACGTTAATAGATAGAGCAGAAGCAGTATCTATTGTTACAGGAACAACAGGATGGGAAGCCTTATGCCGTAATAAGCACGTACTTCTTTTTGGGACTGCTTGGTACCAAGCGGCTAATTTCTGCTATAAGATTACGTCTAATGATGATTGTGCTGCTGCTATAAGGCAAATTCAAAGAAAAGAATTGCAGTGTAACAATAATATACGGGCATATTTAAATGCAGTAAATCAATGTACCGTCGATCTTCAATCATATTTTTCTGACAATACGTCACTGAGAGCAACTGGGACGTCAATTTTTGCTGCCGGAACAAATGAAAACGGGGAGACAGTCACTGAATTCGCTGCTAAAATGGCCAAAGAGCTTTACAATGGCTATAAGCGTTACATTAAGAATAAAAGTCTCTAAAACAGAGAGATTCATATGGTAGTTCAGGTTACTGATAGCTCTTCAAACTCTAAAAGAGTCGTCGTTTTTTTTACTTTTGATGTATCACTCAAAACCTGGGTTGATCGTGGAATGTTTTCTCGTGAAACCAAATTATATCAAGAGCTAATTGCTAGAGGTTGGCAGGTAACATTTATCACCTATGGAGACAAGGAAGATATCGAGCTTGCAAGGGGAATTCCTAATATTAAAGTTATTCCATTATATGATAGACATTATCAATCAAAGTCATTAGCTCTCAGACTTCTACTTTCTCCCTTCCTTGTGTTGAAAGTTAGAAAAGAGATACAGCAAGCTACCCTACTTAAAACGAATCAAATTTGGGGAAGTTGGATTGCTGTATTATCTATGTGGCTCTATAAAAAACCTCTTATCGCTAGAGGGGGGTACGAACCATATATTTTTGCTAAAAACTTGAAACAGTCAAAGGCACGACTTTTGATCTGGAAGTTAGTCTGTACACTGGCCTACAGAATGGCCGATAAAATTGTTATGGCTACCTCAGAAGATAAAAATTTTATCGTACAACAATATAATATTAACTCGGCAAAGATAGTTATCTCACCTAATTGGATAGACGTTACTCTCTTTCAACCAACTGCTGTCAAGAAACTACAGAATCATATTCTCTTCGTTGGTCGGTTCACACAACAAAAGAATCTCGAAAATCTCATCCGAGCTATTAGTGGTACTGAATTAACCTTACATTTAGTTGGTAATGGAGAACTCATACAAAGCTTAGAAAGAATTGTAGTAGAAACAGGTGCAAAGGTTGAATTCTTAGGTCAAGTTCCTAATGATCAACTGCCTGCTCTCTATAATAAATATCCTGTCTTCGTGCAACCATCACATCTAGAAGGAAATCCAAAAACATTATTAGAAGCAATGTCTTGTGGGGTCGCTGTCGTAGGAACCAATGTTTTTGGTATTAGAAACTTAATTACAGACCGTATCAATGGCCTATTAGCAGGAACAGATACTATTGCACTGAGAGCTGCTTTGTTAGAAATTTCAACAGATAAGGATCTACAAGAGTCAACTGGCCGCGCGGCTCGGGAATTTATTTTAGCTCACAATACGTTAGCCACATATGTTGAGACAGAGTTATCAATCTACGATCAGCTTATATCCTGAACATTACCCTTAATTCTACTCATTATAGGCAATCAACACAACATGATCATCATATGAGCCATTAAATTCCCAATAATTACGGTACCTTGCTTCTTCAATATAGCCCGATTTCAGGAATGTCTTAATACTTGCCTTATTTGAAGCGTAAGCTCCTGCCTCAACTAGATTCAACTTAAGCACCTTGAAGCAATACTCAGTTACTCCAGATATCACTTCACAAGCTAAACCTTTACTCCAATATGACTTCTCTCCTATAAAAAGTCCAAGGACACATCGTTTGTTTAAATAATCAATAGAGTCTACTTTAACATTTCCAATATGTATTTGGTTTGAAGAGTCAAAAATACCCAAAAGCATCGCCGTTTCATCTGCATTGACTTTATTAATATAGGAACGAATATCCGTCAGATTTTGCGGTTTAAGTCGGCGTAATTCCAGAAATTGGGTGACTTCAGGGTCCTGTAACCATTTAACATAACTATCTCCAGCTTGATCTGGTGATAACTTAGTTAAAGTAAGTCGATTTGTTTCGATTTTGGAAAAATGCTTCATGGTAAATGCTGTTCTCCCATAATTTGTACCATTTGTAAGTTAGTGCTTCATGCATGACATTTTATATATGTTTTGTCCATTTTGTTCTGGGGGTATTACCGTATCAGTCGCTCTGGTTGGTATTATAATCCCACGGGGAAAAGTGGGTTTAACCTTGAGCTATTGTGGCGGTCGATGAAATATGAGTGTGTTTATTTAAAGGCTTTTGATACAGGATAGGAAATCTCAAACTGGATCGAACATTACAATACAGACAGGCCTCATTCAACATTTCATGGACAAACACCAAATGAAGTTTATGATCAAACCAATTTTGTGCCTCATCTCGCAGGGCGTACCAAGGGATGAGGCACAAAACCAAGAACAGGCTGTATAAAACATAAAAGAGTAGCTTAACTTCAGCTAAACTGTCCAAACAAACAGGACGACTTCAGCCTTCCTGACGGCAGGCAAGCTCGCGGGGGGTGAAATTAATGTATAAAACAGATGACTTCCAATAATTTTGCAGCTATTCAGTTACAGCGATGAGCTTTAGGAGTAAACATATGTCAAATCAACTACCACCTTCCGAAGCGGATATTGTTGATAACTACTGGGTTGGTCGAGAAAATGAATCTTTTTATTCCTGCCCAAACGTCAGCTTATTTCGTTTCATAGGCCATCTAAAAGTTAACCTTTTTAAACAAAATGTTTTTGAAGTTGGCTTTGGAGGGAATAAAGGGGCAGATTTAGCCGAAATGGTACGTCGTGGGGCATACGCCTATGGGGCAGATATCAATCCCAGATATGTAGAAGCCACGAACATTGTACCGACAGAACAATTGGCCGTACTTCGTGCCGGAAGTGAACCAACTCCCTTTGATTTGAAATTTACACTTGTCTATTCAAGAGACACCATTTCTTACATGTCAGAAAATGAACTCACTTATTTTTGCGAAGATAGTCATCGAATACTCAAAGATGACGGTATTTTTATACTCCAATTCATTGAAAGTGACATTCAACTAGAAAATGGATTATCAGCACAAAATTTTGAGATTAAGAACTTTCTAAAAAATCACGAGAAACCAATCTCTAATGCAGAAAATCCGATCCGGTTTTGGAAAGTAGAGGATGTACTAGAAATAGTAAAAAATTGTGGTTTTGAATTAGTAGGGTCAAAAACTATGGTTCAATCATATGATCTTCAAGAAACAACCTTTCGTATAGATCGCTATCTTGCATTTCAGAAATAATAATCATCAAATCAATACTTTAAGATTAAAAATACTATGCTTATCATCTAGCAACCAAGATATTTTAACTTTATACGATAGAGATTTAGATCACACGAGCTGGAGACCCAAAAAAACCAGCCTCTCTCTTTAATAGAGATATGACATTAATTTTTATTTATGTATTTCAATGTGTTATACATTCGAAAATTTATATATTTCTATTAAAATCACAAACTATATAGGTTTTTGCGGGTGTCCAGCTGAATAATGTGATTTCTTCATGTAAAATACCTATAGTATATGACATACGGATTTTTGAATGATCAATCAATATGTGAGCACATCAAACTATGCATAATTTTATTTTGAAATACTCTCAACTACCTTTTGCATATTTAGTGTTTTTAATAGCAGCATATCTAGTGCCACCTGTTAAAAAACTTAAGCGTTATCGGAATATATTGTTAATCTTATCTGACATGGCCGGAAAGAGAGCTAACGTTAGGTCACTGCCCGCAATGCAAAGAATTGCGCCCACAGCTATCTGTAATTATCGATGCTCATTCTGTGAAATTCATAAGGATAATATCCTGTATCCTAATCGCGCTAAAAATAACATTGGATTACCGCAAGTTCAAAATTATGAGGGGTTTGTTTCCAATGCCTATTCTCTTAGTTTCTTTGGTGGTAGTGAAGAACCTTTTTTGTCAAGAGGTATGGGAGATGTTGTCGCATATTTAAAGACAAATTTTGGTACAAAGTTAATGGTAAATACCAATGCCTCCATGATGAAGGGTAAGTTGTTAGAGACATTGGTTGAGCATAAATTTGACTATATTCTTGTTTCCTATCATGCAGGCACAGATGAAGGTTATCGCGCTTTGATGACGGGCAAAGTTGACAAAGTTGACAATAACCTTCAAGCCTTAGCCGATGCAAAAAAGAGGCGCAACCAATCATTACCAAAAGTAGCATTCAACTTTGCATTACAGCGCCTTAACGCGGACGAGTATGTTCCTATCATTGACAAGGCTAAGAAGCTGAACGTGGACGAAGTACTAGTGAACAGATATTATGGTGGGCGGAATAAACTACAAGATAGTAAAGTTTCATTTGAGTTTGACATTGAAACAGGTAATAAAACTCTTGATCAAATCTATGCATATGGACAAGAACAAAATATGCGGATTTTGCCTGAAAAAACAGAATACTGGGAGCAGTCTAATGAAGATATTCATTGGAACCAGGAAGATTTTGATGCTGATATAAGATGTGCACAGCCATGGACAGGCCTTCATTTTAATCCTGACTTAAAAAATGCAAACTCACATCTGGTTGGGGTTTGTAACCGAGCCGAATTATTCCGAGTACGTTATAATGAACTAGATCTTAGTACAGATGAAAAGGCGAAAATTCTTTGGAACCATTCTTTGCTACAATTCTTACGTCAAACCGTAAATTCGAAAGATAATATCAACCCGCTTTGCAAGTATTGCAAAAATAGGAATATGAAATCTCTTCGGAATGTAGATACAAAACAATATAGCGAAGTACGTGATCAAGCGGTTGTTGAGTTCTTTGAGGAGTATAGAAAATTCTGTGTGCAAGAAGATGTTAAAGGCCTTGAGGTAATGACAAACAATCCATATTCAGAAAGACAACTTCAGGATAAACTTGCGATATTAGCTGCTCAAGAGACAGATAAAAAGCAGCAGTTAGATGAAGCTATTTTGTAGTGAGGTGGTCCTGTTTGTTTGGA
>DIYR01000094.1 GCA_002429085.1 Flavobacteriales bacterium UBA6049 | reverse complement strand
CATTTTTCAATTGTAAAGTTGTTCCCGATGAGCGTGTAGCTGGATTCATTGCCTTGGGTGCTTCGCAAGCCACTCGTAAACCAGTTGCGTTAGTATGTACTTCTGGAACTGCCTTATTGAACTATTACACTGCTATTGCCGAGGCAGATTACCAACACATCCCTTTACTAGTAATATCTGCTGATAGACCAGCTGAGTGGGTAGATCATGGCGATGGACAAACAATTAGACAAGTAAATGCCATTCGTAATCACGTTCGATATGAAGTACAACTCAATCGAAATCCGGTGAGTGAAATGGAACGGTGGTACAACGAGCGAGAGCTTAATATGGCCATCAATACGGCTTGGAAAGAGTCAGGCCCTGTGCACATCAATGTCCCACTACAAGAACCTTTATATGAATTGGTAGAAACACCTTCGGTAAAACCAAAAGTGATTCTTGCTCCACAATCGAAAAAGACGTTTAGCGAAAGTGAGCGACTTCGTTTTGAAGGAATTATTCAATCTTCTAAGCGTATTTTGGTACTAGTTGGACAACATGTAGCCGAACCAACTTTTGCTGCTGATTTGCGAAAATTAGCCCAGCACCAACAAATTGTTGTGATGGCCGAGACTACTTCAAATGTTCAGGGAGAAGGTGTGTTAGCCTGCATTGATAGAACGATTGATGGCCTTACTGCTAAAGAGCTTACAGCACTGCAACCAGATATGTTAGTGACATTAGGTGGTGCCATTATCTCGAAAAAGGTGAAAGCTTGGTTACGCACTAATCCTCCTAAAGAACATGCTCACATTGGTCCTAGAGCCATTGATATGTTTATGGCTTTAACCTGGCATTTAGATATAGACTCAGCAGAAATTATTTCACCGCTACAACATGCCAATTCAGATTCTACATGGACTAAGGCTTGGACAGAGCAAAACAATCAACGTAAAGCAAAGCATGAGGCACAACTAGATCACATTCCGTTTTCAGACTTTGCAGTATTCCGATTTTTAAATTCTAACCTACCGAACGATTTAATTATTCAACAAGGAAACAGCTCTGTTGTACGTTATATGCAGTTGTTTGATTGGAGTTCTGATACCTGGTTCTACGGAAACAGGGGAACCAGCGGAATTGACGGTTCATCTTCAACTGCTGTAGGCTATGCACTGTATACAGATAAACAAGTTGTAGCAATTACAGGTGATGTTTCTTTCTTCTATGATTCCAATGCATTCTACCATCAACATGTTCCAAACAACATAAAGATCATCTTGATCAACAACAATGGTGGTGGTATTTTCAGAATTATTCAGGGGCCTAGTGGCACCGATGAATTGAACGACTTCTTTGAAGCTACACATGATTTTAAAGCTGCTGGAATTGCGCAGGCTTACGGATTATCTTTCCAAAGCATCACCACACAAGATGAGCTTAAAAATGGCCTCAGCTGGTTGTTAGCTGAACCAAAAGCAGCCATTTTAGAAATCAAAACTCCAAGAGAAGTAAATGATCAGGTACTATCATCGTATTTTGCAAACCTGAAGAAGTAAGACAACATGAAAGCTTGGATTTCTGCATTTCGATTACGTACCCTCCCACTGTCGTTTTCTCCTATTTTACTTGGTACTTTACTTGCGGCAAGTCATGATGGTTTTAGATGGAGTACAGCACTGTTAGCTTTCTTAACTACCTTATTTCTTCAAATTCTCTCGAATCTTGCCAACGATTATGGTGATGGCGTAAAGGGTACCGATAACGAAGAAAGAATAGGCCCGGCAAGAGCAATTCAAACTGGAGCAATTTCTCAAGAAGCCATGAAACGTGCGTTATACATTACCAGTGTTTTGAGCTTTTTAAGCGGCATAGGATTGATGGCTGTTTCCCTAAATTCTTGGCAAGAATGGGCAATATTTCTTTTAATGGGACTTTCTGCAATTTGGGCGGCTATTCAATATACAGTTGGAGAGAATGCCTATGGGTATAAAGGCTTAGGTGATGTTTTCGTTTTGATTTTTTTCGGTTGGATGGGAACCATCGGAACGTATTACTTGCACACTGAGTCACTAAATTGGGTGATCTTTTTACCTGCGACTGCAGTCGGTTTTTTAGCGGCACGTGTTTTGAATCTCAATAACATGCGCGATCGTATTACTGATGAACGAGTTGGTAAACGAACTCTTGCTGTTTTATTGGGAGACAAACTGGCAAGAGTATACCACACCTTTCTATTACTTACCACAATCATTCTCTCAGTAGCGTACGTAACACTAAACCCATCCAACACATATGCTTGGGGATTTGTGATTCTACTGTTTCCTATCCTTGTTATGTTGACTAAAGTATGGAAGGTAACTGATCCGAAACAGTTTGATCCGATGCTGAAACAAACCGCTATTTCGGCCTTATTTTATGCGATTATTTTTGGAGTTGGGCAGTTACTATGAGCGAATCATATTGGATAGAATGGGCCACCATTGCTGGCGTTCACTTGGTGGCAGTTGCTAGTCCAGGACCTGACTTTACAGTTACGCTGAGAGAGTCTTTAAAGTATGGAGCTAGAACTGGTATCTACACGGCTATTGGCATTGGTTCTGCTATCTTTTTGCATGTGCTCTACAGCCTCTTAGGTTTAGGACTCATCATCTCACAAAACGAATGGCTATACCTTGGGATGAAATGGGTAGCTGCGGCATACTTGGCATATTTGGCTTACTTATCACTTCGATCTAAACCAGGTGAAATAGACCAACTGAAACAAGAACACTTAGCCCCTCCAAGTTTTTGGAAATCGTTTCGCATAGGTTTTATCACCAACGCATTGAACCCAAAGGCCACACTTTTCTTTCTGTCTCTCTACGTAAGTATTGTCAGTCAGGATACGCCATACACCATTCAAGCTGGTTATGGCTTGTACATGGCTATTGCCACCACTTGTTGGTTTAGTTTGATTGCTACCCTTTTCGGGAATCCAACTATCAGACATCGTTATGAACGATATGCTCATTGGATAGACCGGTCTGTTGGGGTTGTGCTACTAGCACTTGCAGTGCAGTTAGTGATTGGGTAAGTATTCATTTTCCTTCCTTCTTTAAATATGCTATTAGTCCGATAATAGTAGTTATTAATCCTATTGTAACCGTTAGTAATTCTATGATTGACTTAGCTGTGCTTAATGTATCCATGATTTTCTCCATTTGAATATCTCCAAATATTCATGAAACGAATCGCACAAAAAAGGACACATTTTACCCTTTGATTATGAACAACTTAACAGCAGACATCATTCTCCTAACTAGAAAAACCTAAGTACTCTAAATCTACTAAACAACTAATTATAAGCACTTTAACCAAAGTAAATTTTAACTATACAATCACTTCTTTTAAGGACAACTAGGGACACTTCGGGAAATTGACCCCCGAAATTATCGCATCTATCTAGAAACAAGAAGGTTATAGAGGTTTACGATTCACGAGAATAGACATATACGCTTTCTACACCGCCTAAATCAAGAATGTTCTGTTACTTACAAGCACAAAAAAAGCCCCGCATAAAATGCGAGGCCTTTTTCAATGACAACTACTTCTAGGTTGTTCAACACTCTACTTTCATGATTTAGTTTGTTGAACTACTACATCCATGTATTTTCGTGACGACACAACAAATCGGATATATACCTATTATATTTCAATATGACCCAAAAATCACTTTCAACTCTTATCTGCTGCCTAAGCTCTGTACTCATATTTGCTCAAAGTTCTATTGTTATATCCGAAGAAACTTTGGTCTTTAAGTCTCAATACGAGAAAGAAACCTTTTTAAATATTCAGGATAACGATTATTTCGAATTACTATATTCCATTGGAAATCCACATGCGAGTAAAGCAAACTATTTAGCTTACCGTCAACGTCTTGATAAATTTGAATCTAATTATACCAAGCTTTCATTTGATGAAGAAAAGATAGACAAGAGTCTTAAAAAACTCAAAAAAGGAATTGATGAAGAGTGGCTAAAGCTATATAGGTTAAATGCCTTGCCTTACGACCTTACTGAACAAGGTATATTTAACTGTGTTACCGGCACAATGTTGTATTCACAGATTCTTCAAGACTTTGGTCAAAAAGTCGTCATTAACGTATATCCAGAACATGTAAATCTCGATGTTTTCTATGGCAAGAACAAAGTACTAATTGAAGCTACATCAAGAGACCTTGGATATATTGTAATGGATAGAGATTACAAGATTCGTCAGCTGAAAGCTCTGAAACTGATGAAGATAATTTCTGATGAAGAATTTAGTAATGGAAGAGTAGATGAACTGTTCGAAAAGTATTATTTCGAAGAATTAACTACTAGCGACAAAGGACTAGCAGCTCTTCAGTATTACAATAACGGCTTGTACCAAGAAGAGTTAGAAAACGTAGAAGCTTCAATAGAAGAATTGATTAAAAGCTATTATTTACAACCTTTTCAAATAACTGAGAATGTTCTTTACAGCTCGCTAATGGCACATTTGTATAACAAAATAGAATATTCTGATCGTGATTTAACTTACTTGAAATTAGCGATGCAATTATCATCTATAAATGACCGAGACTATAGAAATGCATCAGATCTTTTCGGCTGGTATACCCAAAACATGATGGTAGAAAAGCAAGAACCTATGGAATATTCCAAAACCACCAATTCTCTTCTAGACGAGTTAAATCAGACTGAATTGATAGACGAAATATCTTTCATTTACAACATGGCAATGTATCGCTATGGAGTAACAAACCAAGGTTATATTGAGTCTGATTCTTTCATACAACAAGCTTACCTACTAAAGCCTAAAAATCAAGATATTCAAGAACTTTCCCTACACCATATTGTGCAACGCACCACAGCATATTCATCTCCTGAAAGCTGGTATGAATATCTTTCAAATGCAGAAGATTTGTACACTTTTCTGGATACCAATACTCTTTACCAATCTTTTAAAGCTGAAGTGAATTTAGCAAGTTCTGCTCACTACTTTACAATTGGAAGTAAGAAGCAAGCATTAGAAGAACTCGAAAAATTTGAAGCAAAAAAAGAGTCTATTTCTTTGAGCTTAGTCAATGTAGATCTTATAGCTGATGTTTACGGAAGAGCTGTTTCCTATTATTACACAGCTGGAAATGACCGTAAAGCCTTAGAAATGGTTAACAAAGGTCTTGAACTAGCTCCTAACAATAGTATTCTATTAATGAAGAAACGCATACTTATGAATTAATTATCTATAGCAAAACGTTTCTCTCCTTTTACTAAATGAGGAATTTTTCGGTAGCTCTTATACTTAGCATAAACAATCAGAGTACCAATAAAACTTGAATTAGGAGGAATAACTAAGCTATGTTCTAGTGAACCATCAGGAGTTTCAAGCCCAGCACCTGCAAATTCAGATAAACAATCACCGTCCATCATATGCTCTGATACAAAGAACTCAACATTTTTTGTTTTTGGCATGTATACTTTGTATGTCAGTCGTCCATCTAGTGAAACCGTATTAGAAACATCAATTTGCATCGTATGTTTCTTTTCAATTAGCTTGCCACTGCTGTTATACTCTTTCGTTCCAACACAGAGTTTATCAAGGTTATAAGGAATTTCAGCTTGTAACACTCCTGACTCAAAAAATCGCTTTTCGATTCCATTTTTCTTACCGCCAACATAGTTTGTTTCCATGTAAAGCTTTCCACTTTCATAAAACCATTTGGCTACACCTTCTTTTTTATTCTCCTTGTAGTTAATCTCTAGCTTCACATTGCCATTGGGATAGTAATTATAAGACACTCCTTCTCTACTACCATGAACATAATTAACCTTAGCAATTTGAGATCCATCTTCTCTAAATGTTTCTACAAGGCCATGCTTTTCTTTTGATTTTTTTTGAGTCTCCGTTTTCGGAGTGCTTTCTTCTGGCAATGGATCGGTACAACCTAACGTCAATACCGTGATTATAGCAAATGAATAGATAGTTTTCATAGGTGCAAAATAAAAAAGCCCCGCATAAAATGCGAGGCTTCAAATATTGTAATGATGAATTTCTGACTAGAAACGCTTCTCTTTAATACGAGCCGCTTTACCAGTTAAACCACGTAAGTAGAAAATACGTGCTCTACGAACAACACCAACTTTGTTTACGTCTACTTTGTCGATAAACGGAGAAGATACTGGGAAGATACGCTCTACACCAACACCGCTTGCCATTTTACGAACTGTGAAGGTTTCAGTGCTACCACTTCCTTTGCGTTGCAATACCACACCTTGGAATTGCTGAATACGCTCTTTACCACCTTCTTTAATTTTATAATGAACAGTAACTGTATCTCCAGATTTAAAATCAGGCAATTCGTTAGTATGACTAACTTCTTTTACTATTTCTCTAAGTCTTGAATCCATCGTGAATGCCTTTGAATTTTGAGCTTGCGAAAATAGATAAATTTTAATCGCTAACCTACTGATTCAATAAAATTTTCAATTAATCTTCTAATAAATCTGGTCTACGTTGTTTTGTACGTTCCAAAGCCTGCTCATGGCGCCAGTCTTCAATGGCCTTAAAATTCCCACTCGTCAGTATTTCAGGCACTTTCCAGCCATTAAACTCTGCTGGTCTAGTATATACTGGTGGAGCCAATAATCCATCTTGAAACGAATCGGTTAAAGCGCTGGTACCATCATTCAACACACCTGGAATTAAACGGATAACACTATCACATAACACACAAGCTGCTAGTTCTCCTCCAGAAAGCACATAATCACCAATAGATATCTCATGTGTTACATAGTGTTGCCTAATACGATCGTCTATTCCTTTGTAGTGCCCACAGATAATCATGATGTTTTCGAAAGAACTAAACTGATTTGCCGTTCGCTGTTTTAGTGTCGATCCATCTGGAGTCATGTATACAATAGCGTCATAGGCTCTTTCAGCCTTTAGCTTTTCTATAAGTATAGATAATGGCTCAACCATCATCACCATGCCAGCGCCACCACCAAACTGATAATCGTCTATACGTTTATGTTTATCAGTTGAGTATTCTCTTGGGTCGTGAAAATGAATTTCGACCAACTCTTTTTGAATGGCTCTTTTCAAAATAGAATCGGCAAACCAACTCTCCATGAGTTGCGGAAGAATAGAAACAATATCAATTCGCATGAGGGCAAAAATAAAGCCCTACTCCGATTTGGAACAGGGCTATCATTAACTGAATTTAAATCTAGCTTACTCCATCTCTATCTGAAGCTGCTCTAAACGTTTATTCTTAGGGTCTAATTCACGCCCTAACTTGACCATGCTTTGTGCCCCTCTTCTATCTCCTTTATTGTTCAAATAACGAGCATACCCTACAAATGCATCTTCAAAAGAATCTACAGTATAGTCGTTTTGAACAAAACTTCCTTCACTTGCTTGCTTTTCTAACACAGCCAGCGCCTGTTCTACATATTCCATACCCTCGCGAGTATTCTTGGTGTATAAATCTGTTACACCTTTCATAAATGTAGAAATGGGATCTTCTGGATCTACTTTATACACCAACTTATACCAAACCAATGCTTTACGATACTCTTCTTGAGAGAAGTAACCTCGAGCTTCACGGATACCAACCGATTTCAATGTGTTGATATGATCTAAGTTTTGATCGAAGATGTACTCTTGTTCTTTGCTTTTCAAACGATCATCGCGCTTCTTAAACTTTGCTCCATATTTCAAAGCATTTTTAATGGCATCTGGATAAAACTCTGCCATTTCTGGATCATCATGGAGCTTTAAGTAACATATCGCTACATACAAGTAAGGCTCTGAATCGTATTTCGTTTTTTCATTTTCAGTCATCTTCATGGCTCGGTCGGCACATTTTTCGTAATCGCCAAGCACATACATATCGAATAGTTTTTGATGCTTACCGCCAGCTACTTGGGCCATCAATACACTACTAGAGAATAAAAGGAATAGAGATAAGGAGAATGATCTTATCGGATTTTGCATAAATCGAGCTTTTCAGGACGCCAAAGGTGTTAATTTTTGCAGTATTAAACGATGACATCTCTTGTTTCATGTGTTAGAATAACAAACTTTGTTCCATGAGTAAACGTATCGGTAAATCTATTTCAATCGAACAAGAAAAAGGAAAAACGTCTATTACTGTCTTAGACCGGTTAGAAGGTTGGATGAGAATGGCATTATTGGGGTGGATTGTTGTATGGACTAGTTTAGGATTATATGTCATCAGCTATTTGTTTCGAGCAGATCTACCTAAAGAATCTATACTCTTTTTTATTGTTTACTTGGTGTTTTGGGGATGGTTCGCTTACAAGTCTATTTACGCCTACCTATTCAAAACATATGGCTTTGAATGGATTGTTATTGACAATGACACAAAGCTTTTATCGTATGGTAGAAGTTTATTTGGAATGGCTAATACCAAATCGCAATTCACACCAGATCAAGTGCAAAAAGTGGTAAGGGTTGAAGCAGGAGAACGTAGCTTTGGTAGCACTTACAGCAAATCTTTCTGGATAGTTGGTAACGAACAACTGCAATTACTTGGTGAAGGTAAAACACAGTTGTTCGGGATGCATCTTTCTGCAAAGGATGCAAATGCATTACTTGGTGAAGTGAATAGAAAAATTAAGCTGTTTAAGCAATCCTAAACACGTTGTGGCGAACTCGCTCGGTTGATTCGTCTTGTTCTTTAGATTTTAACACGAGATTTTTTGCCTCTTCATCCTTGAATACCTCATCCATTGTTTTTACTACACCAAACGGCACTTTCGACTCAGATAATTTCTGGCACAACTCGTCCATTGCTAATACTTCTGAAGCTGATTGGATAGTATACATTAAAGTTTCTCTATTTGCTACGCGTAATGTGTTGCTCATAAATCTATTATCAAACTTCAACTCGTCTAATTCAAGAGCTGAACACAATTGTTCAAAGTGATTCTCCGTTCCAACTGCCAATACAATTTTTCCTCCATCACTACTTTGAATCAGATCTCCATACGGTGCAATGTTTGGATGCTGCGTTCCAATTGGTTTAGGAATGTGGCCAGCCATTAAAAAATTGGATGCTTGATTTGCCAATGATGCCAAAGCCGCTTCGTATAAAGAAACTTGAACATGTTTGGCTTTTCCATCGTACTGCTGCTCAAGCATAGCTACTAAAATCCCTTCTTTTAATTGATGAGCTGCTAACACATCAATTAAGGCTACAGGCATTTTTGCTAGATGATTAGAATCGGTTCCGCTCATGGCCAAGAATCCTGTTTCGGCTTGTAACACCACATCAAATGCTGGCCTATTGCCTGTTGGGTAACCGGTAATTTCTCCAAGAATGATGTTTGGGTTCAAAGCTTGAAGACTACTAAAATCCATTCCTAGCTTTACAGCACTGGATGCTTTGAAATTACTCACAACAATATCAGCCGAACGAATATGATCTTGCACCAAGGCCAAATCGTTTGGATCTGATAGGTTCAAGAACAAATATTCTTTAGAATGATTTACACTAGCAAAGTATGCACTGGTTTTGTTGGCTTTGTCCTCGGTACTCAACTTCCATCCTCGAGTTACATCTCCACCTGTTTTCCCATTTTCTACTTTAATTACTTGTGCGCCTAACTCAGCAAAAAAAGTTCCTACTGCTGGCCCAGCCAGAACTGACGCCAATTCTACTACTTTGATTTTTGACCAATCCATAACAAAAAAGGGAGGCTTTTTAAACCTCCCCGAATTTCTAATTAGTATGTTGCATTTGCTTAACCGCGCATGGTGCTCCAGCTACCAACCATGTATTCGTGAGATTTCACAATGAATAATGGCATGTTCGTTTTAGCAATTACTTCTTCATCTTGATTTCCTACAAACAACTCTACAATACTTGGATCGTGCTCAAATACTTTAGCAATTAAATCTGAGTCATTATCGTTGGCATAGTTAATTACCAATTCAGTATCACTTTTACCAGTGATCCAGTCTTTAGTATACTCTACATTATACTTCTTGAATAGATCTTCTAGCTGATTCATATATACCTTCAACTTAGTACGATCTTTATCTGTAAAGTCTACTTCTAAACCAACCAATTGAATAGTCGCTTTTAAATCAAGCGCCAATTGAATGGTAGGAATCGTTTTTTGACGAGCATATTCGTTCAGGTTCATTGGGAACAGAATCTTCTTCATGTCATCCAATGATTCGTTTTCTTTAATGGCAATAACAGGGAATTTAGAGCCACGTACAATTTTCATAATGTTTGGTCCGAAGAAACGGTCCATTCCAGTTTTAGCTTCGTAACCAACCACAAAATAGTCTGGATGAATCTCATCTACTTGTTTGTTAATTGCCTCAATGATGTCATCACCAGAAGTAACTTCAAACTTTATATCTACTCCCTTAGCCAAGTCACCTGCATTCTTAACCATCTCAACCATTTGATTCTCGGCTTCCTCAGTTCCGTTCTTGCTATTGCGAAGTACGTGAATCAAATGAACTTCTGCTCCAATCAATTTAGCAAAACGAAGACCTTCCTGAAAGGCGTGATTAGCAATTGACGAGAAATCTGTGCAAACTGCAAGTTTTATTGAACTATTTGGCTCCATGAAGTTGATTTATTGATTTGTGATAAAGCACCGAAGATAAGACGCGTTTGAGATACGAACAAATGACTTTTGTTGGTTTCTGAATTTTCACCGCTCTGGCTGAAATTGAATCACAACTCTTCTATTCAATGCTTTTTCTTTTTCTGTAGAATTCGAATTAAGTGGAAGCCCCTCACCTTTCCAAGCTATAGTGCATGATTTCTGTGTTTCTTCTAATAGAATCTTCTCAATGGCTTTTGCTCTCCTTTTACTTAGTTCAAGATTGTACTGATTAGATCCTACACTATCTGTATGCCCAGTAATATCCCAAGTTCCTTCTACTAATTCTTTATTGTTAGAAATGAACATTTCTAATTTTTGAAACTCTGAGGTAGATAAGGTGTGTTCATCTGTATCAAAATAGACTATTAGCTCAGGTAATTCGGTACTCTCTTTTGATACTTCTTCTACTCGTTCACTTTTGTCTTCTAGCTCTTTTACAACCGCATTTTTAGGTTTACGAGGTTTTTGAACGACATTATTTTTAGACTCTTCAAAACTGTTGATGAAAGCCAGGTTTTCTTCATAAAACTCTTCTTGAGTTTGACTTGAAAAAGAACCTCCTTCAAGAAAAACAGAAGAATCTAAGTTTCCATCTCCCACATCACAAATGGCAATTTTGATATGATATGGTCTACCTTTTTCCACTGGATGATACGCCACTAATGGTTTTGTCAACCCATCCATTTCTATCATTTCGAGGTCGTACCTAAATTTATTGATATCCTCTGGCAAATTACTGATGTAGTATTTAAAGTTCCACTTGTTGTTAATGGTGTTGATAGAAATTGGAGATGTTGTAGTAGGGATGGTTGCCAAGTTCCAAGTTTCCTTTGTTAGCTTATCGGTTAGGTAAAACGCAAACACATCGTTAAACTGAGAATTTACATATTCTGGATATTCCTCAGAAGCAAAAATGTAGCGAAAACTTACCATTTCATTTGTTGCTACAAAATCAAACTCCAATACCGCAGCATCTTTTGAGTCTCCTGCTGCGATTTTTTCTAAATCCAAGTCTCCCGCTTTTCCCATTACTCCTGAAAAACTTGAAGATTTATTCTTCCCTGGAATGGCTGTAACATACCCTGAACTCAACACAACACCATGTTTAAATGGAATAATGGTGTTCTCATTCATAAACGATCCGCGAGATTGCACATGCCCCTCATATCGAACATTCATAGCTCGTACACTCTGCCCCATTAACTCATCTTTCACCATGTCGTTTGGAGTAGTGTAAACGTTCACATCTAACTGTGCAGAAATCGAGGTATGAATGAATAAAAACGTAAGAAGTAAGCAGAGTTTATTCACGGATCAGCTTTTGATTAAATAAATCGGATGTCTCATTAAAACCTTTAATGATATAGGTACCTGATGCTAATGATGACGCATTAAATGAAAATTCATTCAACCCTACTTTCACCATGTGGTCTCCCAAATCTGCAACCAATTTCCCATTCATATCATACACATGAATTGTAACTTCTGTTTTTGCAGTTGTAGTAAACTGAACGGCATATCGCTCTACTACAGGATTAGGATATAGTGTAGTATTAATCAACTTACTTGGTTCAATATCTTGTGTGCTTACCAAACTTTGATCTATGGTGATCTTATTCATCCAAGTAGAGCTAGATCTATTTTGCAACCCATAATAACCAGCTGTATAAACCTGCCCAGGAATTGAAGATGCTTGAATCCCAAAGTAATCTCCCCAACGCTCATAGGAAGTAGCTATTCTTAAAACATAGTTCTCACCAGATTTTAAACGCATAATTTCTGAGTACTCATCTGTATCATCATCATATACAATTGCTGAAATACCCGCATATACATCTGTGTATGTATGATTAAACCCTATCACATACCTATTGAACTGAGTTCCTTCTGAAGGGTAACAGATTTTAGGATAGCCAAGATCTAAACTATCCACGCTTATCACATTAGCCGTAGCCTGTAAGTTTCCAGAGTTAATACCAGAAATTCTAGTGTGATACACCCCTGCATTATTCAAATTGAAATCGCGTGTGTTACCCACTGCATGAATCACATTGTTTTGAATAACTGCTCCTAAAAAACGAGCATCGTTTGTTTGTAGGCCCAACGAATCTTGCGCCCCTGCAGGAGTATCTTCTTGTCTACCGTTCGGTGGCATTCCGTAAACCTCATTTGATTTTATAGGAGTTACTGTTAGCTCTGCTGTTCCGCTTTCTGCGGTATTGGTAACCTCAACCAAAAACAAGGTGTCGTTTTGGGCATCCCAAGGATGGTTACTAATGAAATATGAATTAGGCCCATCATGATCTTCTACCGGACATAAATACCTCACATACCTATTATTGTAGGTAATTCCATCCCATAAATCGGCTCTTAGATTTGTTGCTCCGGTGTATCCATCATCTAAATTGATTTGCCAAATAACAGTGCCATCAAACCCAGCTTGCCATGAAACTCCTGGAATTATCATATTAACGGTAAACAACAGTTCATTTTCGGTAATTGATATTGCAGGATAGTCAGTCCAATTTGCTCCCTGCCCTCTTGGATCTCCAGGGATTGAATAAACATTCCATTCATCTCGGGGATCACTGGTTGTAGAAAAACCTATAATACACTGACTATCTGATGGACCTCTTCCGTCTAGAAAAACGAAAATGAATCGATCATTTCTTTTGTCATAAAATAATTTAGGATCAAAAGGTTGAGAAGAACTAGGATTTGGGATTAAGGTATCACCAAAGTTTGCAAATGATATAAGCCTTGTTGATCCGTCCGTATTCTTAAACAGAATAGAGTCATTGTACAAATCGTATCCCCATAAAAAACTGTTTACTGAGGTTAACAGTATTCCATTTTTTGAGAGTGCCAACGTATTATCTAATGGAGTTCCCCCACTAACATTGAATACAAAAGTAGTATCTAAACTAGGGGCAGGTACTTCTCTAATCATTCCAAAGTTCTCACCTAGAACAGGGTTAAGTGATGCATCAAAATCAATCTGTTGTCCAGATCGTTTGTTTGAACTTACAAGTGCACTCGCCTTCTTTTTTTGATCTTTTATGAATGTCCAATAGTTCTCGCCTCCAGGGTAAGGAGCTTCTAAGTTTTGCATGCTTGGGGAATACTCCGATTCTCCAAAATCTGACAATTTAACGGACTGCTTTTTAGGAATTTTGAAAGACGTTTTTTTTCCTGATTGAGCAATGGAGGTTAACGTGGCGAGTAGCAAACAAACTATGGCGACTGTTCTCATTATTTTCTACGATTTCTTCAGCCTCCTAATTTAAGGTTTATTTCTACTTTTCCACAGTGCCAACAAATGCACCACACATGGCGAAATATGAAACAGATTATAGGTAAAAGCGATCGAATAGATTTTCCTGCCTTTGGTCTTGAAAATATCCAAGCAAGAATTGATACGGGAGCAGCTAGCTCAAGTATTAGGGCGTCTTATATTAAAGAAACTCAAACTACAGAAGGAAGTGTTTTGTCTTTCTGTTTGCTTGGAGATAGAAAACATCGTCATTCAACAACAAATTACGCCATAAAGAAGGTGAAAAGTAGTAACGGCCAAGTACAAGAGCGATATGTTGTTAAACTTGACATTGTACTGTTCGGGAAAAAATACAAAACCGACTTTACCTTGGCTAGAAGAAAAGAAATGAAGTTTCCAATTCTATTAGGCAGAAAGCTTCTGCGAAATAGATTCATTGTAGATGTAAGCAAGCAAGATTTATCATTCGAACTGAAAGCGTATAACAAGAAATGAAAATTGCAGTTTTATCGCGAAATGCCAACCTATACTCAACAAGTAGATTGGTTGAAGCCATTGAAAAACGTGGTCATGAAGCAGTGGTAATTGATCATTTGAAGTGCTCGGTTACGGCCGACATTGGAGATCCACGCGTTTACTATCAAGGTAAATTGCTTTCAGATGTAGATGCCATTATTCCAAGAATTGGTGCCTCTGTCACCTTTTATGGAACAGCTATTGTCCGTCAGTTTGAAATGATGGGAAAGTTTACAGCAAACTCCTCTATTTCAATTGTACGATCTCGTGATAAACTCCGCAGTTTGCAAATTTTGTCGCGCTACCACGTAGGAATTCCTAAAACAGTATTTGCCAGTAATCCCAAACAAATCGACAAACTCATCCAAGAAATTGGCGGAACTCCCGTTGTAATAAAGTTGCTCGAAGGAACACAAGGCATTGGCGTGGTATTGGCAGAAACAAAAAAAGCCGCCAAATCGGTAGTAGAAGCTTTTCATGGATTGAATGCGCATATGCTTGTTCAAGAGTTTATTGCAGAAGCTAATGGTGCCGATATCAGAGCATTTGTAATTGATGGAAAAGTAGTGGGCGCTATGAAACGCCAAGGAGCTGAAGGAGAATTTAGAAGCAATTTACACCGTGGTGGTTCATCTAAAGTAGTGAAGCTTTCAAGAGCAGAAAAGAAGGCTGCTATTGAAGCAGCTAAAGCCATGGGCTTGGGCGTTGCAGGTGTAGATATGCTTCAAAGCGAACGCGGACCTTTGATTTTAGAAGTAAATTCAAGTCCAGGTTTAGAAGGGATTGAAAAAGCCACTGGAATTGATATTGCCGATAAATTGATTGAATTTGTTGAAACTGGAGCAAAATCAAAACGTAAAGTAGATAAAGTAGGAGCGTAAATGAAAAATTGGTTGTTGATAGTAAGTCTGGTAATTTTTCCGATTGTCGTATTTGGACAGGATTATGCCTATTATGAAGAAGATTCCGTTCATGCTTATATCGATGGGTTCTATCCAACAATCGAATCTTTCAAGAATAACGACCCTATTCGTCCTGAACAGTTAATTACAACGGTAAAAACCATTCATCCTAATTTTTTCAAGGAGGTAATGGCTAAACCTAGTTTTCGATATACAGAGAACGATACCATTAAAAGTGCAGTCGTAGATGGGCTTTTTGGTTACTGTAAAAATGGCGACCCCTATTTGAATATGGGGAAGGGAGAATTTGCCAAGATGGCTACTGTTGGAACCATTTGTTTTATTCCAGTAAGACCAACTCCAACCGTACAGCCAAGTGTTGGTTTTGGAGCTAGTAGCTGGGGTGGTGCAGGTGTTGGTATGGGTGTAAACATTACTGGTGGAGGTCCAACAGAATACATCATGCACGCTGACCTTGAAAAAGCTGCTGAATTATCTCCAGAATCTTTAATGGAGTTTATGGCAGATGACCCTACTTTAGTAGAAGAATTTAAAGCGCTGAAAAGGCGCCATCAACGTAAAGAAATGTATGCGTTCATTCAGAAATACAATGAACGTCATCCATTACAAAAACCTTAATTCACAATTCATGTCAGACGATAAGAAGATCATCTTCTCCATGCAGGGGGTGAGTAAAATTCATCCGCCCAACAAACAAGTATTAAAAGACATTTATCTATCGTTTTTCTACGGTGCCAAAATCGGGATTCTTGGTTTAAACGGTGCTGGTAAATCTACCTTACTTCGCATTATTGCTGGGGTTGATAAGAGTTACCAAGGTGATGTAGTTTTTTCGCAAGGCTATACGGTAGGTTACTTAGAACAAGAGCCAGAGCTAGATCCTGATAAAACGGTAATGGATATCGTGAAAGAAGGTGCCGCTGAAGCAGTTTCTTTATTGCAGGAATACGAAGATTTGAACAATCAGTTTGGTTTACCTGAGGTATATGAGAATCCAGAGAAAATGGAGAAACTCATGGCTCGACAAGCAGTAGTTCAAGATAAAATTGATGCCATGAACGCTTGGGAGTTAGAGTCTACTCTACAGCGCGCAATGGATGCATTGAATTGCCCTGATGGCGATAAGCCAATCAATGTACTTTCTGGTGGTGAGAAACGTAGAGTTGCTTTATGTAGATTATTACTTCAAAAACCAGATATCCTACTCCTAGATGAGCCTACCAACCACTTAGATGCAGAATCTGTATTGTGGTTAGAGCACCACTTACAGCAATATGCAGGAACCGTAATTGCCGTAACGCATGACCGTTATTTCTTAGATAATGTTGCTGGCTGGATTCTAGAATTAGATCGCGGTGAAGGAATTCCGTTTAAAGGGAACTACACTAGTTGGTTAGAGCAAAAAACCAAGCGCTTAGAGCAAGAAGAAAAGCAAGAAAGTAAGCGTCAAAAAACATTGAAGCGAGAGTTAGAATGGGTTCGACAAGGAGCTAAAGGACGTCAGTCTAAAGGTAAAGCTCGTTTAAAGAACTATGAATCTATGCTTCATGAAGACGTAAAAGAGAAAGAAGCTAAACTAGAATTATGGATTCCTCCTGGACCACGTTTAGGGAACGAAGTAATTCATGCAGAACAGGTAAAGAAAGCATATGGCGATAAATTGCTGTACGAAGGATTAGAGTTTAACCTTCCTCCTGCTGGTGTAGTTGGAATTATTGGACCAAATGGTGCTGGTAAGACGACCATCTTCCGTATGATTATGGATCAAGAAACACCAGATGCTGGTTCTTTCAATGTTGGTGAAACGGTTAAGATTTCTTACGTAGATCAAAGTCACGAATCGTTGAATCCTGAGAAGACTGTATTTGAAGTAATTTCTGATGGGAACGATGTAATTGAACTAGGTGGTAGATCTATTAACTCGCGTGCTTATTGTGGGAAGTTCAACTTTACGGGTAATGATCAGCAGAAGAAAGTTGGTGTATTATCAGGTGGAGAGCGAAATCGACTACACTTAGCAATGAGCTTGAAGCAAGAAGCCAACGTATTGTTATTGGATGAGCCTACCAACGATATTGATGTAAACACACTTCGTGCATTAGAAGAAGCTATTAACGATTTTGCCGGTTGTGCAGTAATCATCTCTCACGACCGTTGGTTCTTAGATCGTGTGTGTACACACATCCTAGCATTCGAAGGAGATTCTCAAGTATATTATTTTGAAGGATCGTTCAGTGAATACGAAGAAAACAAACGCAAACGCTTGGGCGATGTAGAACCCAAACGATTCAAATACAAGAAACTCATCAAAGAGTAAATCTCAAAATCCTCGGTGGCAACATCGGGGATTTTTTGTTTTGGATGGTTATGATTGCATTAAAACCATTAATCCGTAAGGACAACCTCTTTTATTATTCTTTCAATTCAAGGATCTCTATCAACTCATAAGACGTCTTCTCTTGGCCTGAAACAAAGATCGTTCTATTAACTTGCAATAGAACTTGACATGTCTTGTTTAAAAACTTTCTATCATATTCAAACCTTGTCTCTTCGGGAATATCAGGATTTATTATTCCACTTATTAGCTCTCCAGATTCTGAAGAAGTCATCTCAAATTTCCCAGAATCCAAAAGAATACCCCGTAAAACACCCTCTATTACAGTTTCGTTTTCTTCGTTTTCGGTAGAATTCACCCTTTCAAATGCATCTCTAATTTCACTTTCAGTTAATGATAACTCAGTTGTATTAGTTTCAATCTTCAAAATCGAATTTGCCTCATGAATAGTTTTGAAGAAACTCTTGAGATTAGCAAGACTTCTTTTAGGCGTAAACTCTAAAATTGATTCAAAAACTTCATTGTCTCCTGATGTCGCTTCCACAAGATCAACTACTTGTTGAATTGCTTCTGAAACTTCGTCAATTTGGAACAATTCCTCTGCAGCCAATTGAGTTAACTCCACACCAAATGACCCTGTGGGCAGAGCTGTAATAAATAACTCTGAATATGATGATTTTTTTGTCCTACCTCGCCCACCTACTCCACCATATTTAATTAATGCAGTTTGAGTTTTTATAAGTTCCTGAACAGGTTTAACAGTTTTCCCTAAAAAAGAAGATTTTATACCAATTGATCCAAATACCGCGTTTCCACTAAAAAGCATCCTCAACTTTGGTTCTCTTAAAACTTCAGGCATTTGACTTAATTCAGCATTTAAGCTTTCTATTTTCTCCTTGAGGCCAATAGACATAAAAGGATGATCAGAAACTGATTCAAGAAGTCTTTCAGTATTTAAAATTTCCTCTTTGATTTTATTTCTTCTCAAAAAAACGCTCATCACATAATGCTGTTCAAATAGTCTAACGCTTCCTTATCAGATTCGGTTGTACCTAATCGTATTTTTAACATTCCTTTCCATATTCCCTGTCGATTATGTGTGAAAAGTTGTATCCAGTACCTAGTATATTCTACTAAGTCGAAAGGATTAATATTTAAATCAACAGCGTAATGATCCAGTTTATAATTGGTCTTCGCAAGACTTGGTGTAAAAAACTCTGGAAGTTCTTTATAAACAAACTCCTGCTTAGATAAATCAACTTCACTATAAAAAGTTACTAAATCTAAATCATTTGGAGGTCTACTCTGAAGTTCTTCTACATTTTCGGTGAAACTTCCGTCCAACCATTGAAACCCATTTTCAACACCAAGATCACACAGCGTTAATCTGAATTTCAACAAATTGAATAATATCTCAACTCTTTCCTTACTCGTTGCAAATTTCTCACATAATTCTAGAGTTGTGCAGCTAAAAGGACTAAGATCCTCAGGTCTAGTTGGATTCTCCAGTTTTGGAGGAATCACACTGTTATGGTCAAAGTCGGGAATCAATGGATGGTGTACCGTTATTACTTAATAAGCAAGTATAAACATTCTTTACAACTACAAACTCAACAAATACCTAAAACTATTAAGAGTAATAACTCCATTCTCTTCCTTCCGTTCTCGATACAACTCAACAAGTTGAGTAACTCGAACTCACAGGGGAATTGAATAGTAAAGGAGCTTACTTACCTTCTTTCAGCTTTAACTTTTTGATACGCGCAATTGGCCCTGGGCAGTAATTCTGATGACAGCTGATGCAGCTGTTTAGGGCATCGTTGTAAGTAGCAATAGATGGGTTAGCAACGGTAGTGTCTAATTGAACTAAAAAAGCCGTAGCCATGCCCTCGAATCCTGCATCGAGGGACATGTCTTTTGTTGGCTGTGCTGTTTTCATAGCTTCAAAACTCCACTGCAACGAGTCTGGAATTGCTTCTCCTCGTTCTACGTAACCTCTAATTTCTTTGAACTGATCGTGCATCGTCAACATGATGCCTGCTAGTTCACTGATCTCTCGAACCTTGGCTACATTTTTTGTAGATTTCTTTGCTGGTTCTTCTTTAACTGATGGTTCTTGCGTTGCTGAACCACATGCCATTAAAAAAGCAATCCCAATAGCTATGAAACTAATCTTCTTCATCTTATTGAACCATTACTCCACTAGCCTGGAAAGCTAATTTTACTTCTGGTTCAGTAATGCTAGCAATAGAATCTGCTGATGCTCCTGCATCTTCAGCATAATGTTGTAATTGAGCTACAGTAATCGTGTCACGATAAACTATGCCTTGCACAGTAGTTTCATGACCTGCTGCATTTAATGGAACAAAGAATTCATAGTCCTTGAATCGAACAAACATCTCTTCGTTTCCTTCGCCCATGTCTAAAGACATCCAACATCCTTTTTTCTTACAACATTCGTTGATAGATGTTGCTAGAGTTACCTCCATGCTATCACCATTAAACCCTTCTAATTGGGTTAACAATTCTGTTGGTGTGATTGCTGTAGACGCGTCAAACTCTGCTCCAGCTGCATACGGATAGGTTACTTCCTCTTCGTTAGACTCTTCAGCAACTTCTGTAGCTTCAGTTGTCTCTTCGTTTGCTGTTTCTTTTTCAGCTGTAGGAGCACATGAAGTGGCACATGCCAAAGCTCCGATGGTTACAAATAAAAAGTGCTTTTTCATCATTGTAATTATTGATTCAAATGTATCCAATTTATGTCCTTCTTGAGCAGATCTAAAGTTGCTTTCTCTTTGCTACCATCTTCTGGTTGAACATCATACTGCCAAGATGCCATTTCTGGTAAGCTCATCAAAATACTTTCAATTCTTCCAGAGGTTTCAAGTCCAAATTTGGTTCCTTTATCATATACCAAATTAAACTCAACGTACCTACCTCTTCTTAGTAGTTGCCAGTTTTTCTCTGCATCTGTAAAAGATTTATTACCATGCTTATGCATCAAGTGCGTGTATGCTGGCGCAAATGCTGAACCGACATTCTTAACAAAATCAAAAATGGACTCTTTAGAATGTGCTTCACTCTCTTTCAAGCGGTCGAAAAAGATTCCTCCTACTCCGCGTGTTTCATTTCTGTGTGGGATAAAGAAGTAGTCATCTGCCCATTTCTTATACTCAGGATAGAATGAAGCATCTGTTTCATCACACACATCTTTTAAACGTTGGTGAAACTCAGCTGCATCGTCTTCTTGAACATAATGTGGAGTCAAGTCAATTCCACCTCCAAACCAATACGTTCCATAAGCTAACTCGAAGTAGCGCGTATTCATGTGAATAATAGGAACATGTGGATTGTTTGGGTGTAAAACGATACTCACTCCAGAAGCAAAGAAATCGCGAGAATTCACTTTTAATGCTTGCTGAATACGTTCTGGCAACGTTCCGTGAACAGCAGAAAAGTTTACACCACCTTTCTCAATAACCCGACCATGTTGTATGATACGGGTTCTTCCCCCTCCTCCACCTGAACGTTCCCACAAATCTTCTTGAAACTTGCCTTTTTGGTCTGCTTCTTCTAATGCATTACAAATGGAATCTTGAAGCTCTTTGAACCACGCTTCAATGGTTTCTTTTGTTGGTTGGCTCATTACTGAACTCTAATTTTTCTGTAATCCTGAATGGTGTAGATATATACCCCTTGATTCTCGAACCCGCTTTCAGCTCCTACTTGAATAAAATCTAACTTTTGGCTTAAACCTTCTAGTTTGTTTTCTTCAACGTGCTTTAACCAGTACGGACCATAATCCTTCAGCTGATTCATCGCAAAATACGTAGCGTCAAATCCAGTAAAAGCAAATCGCTGTGGATCCGTATGGTACTGATGACGGAATGATGAAATGAACTGCTTGGTACCTTGTAAATCGTAATCAATATAGGTACTTGAAGTTACGTAAACATGCAAATTCATCCAGTACGTTGATTCGATGTTATCAAAATCCGCCCATTTTTCTGGACCAATTAATGTGAATGTAATTCCTCTTTTACTAAGAGCAATATCGTTCAGTATGGTCATCAACTCACTCACATATGCTTGATTTTCAGAAACCATAGCAACCGTATAGTGCGTTGAATCTTTTACTTGTTGTAAAACTTTACTGCGCGATATAGTATAGATTGAAACTTCGAGAATAGAGTCTTTCTCCAACTTTGCTAACTCTTGATTCGCAAACTTTTTAAACAGCTCTGCTTTATCGTGCTCGTTAAACCTGCCTGGATTTAGGAATAACAAATTAGAATCTGCAAAATGATTTACTGCATAGTTTGCTATCGCCTTCACATGAGCTACTTCATTTGGGTACAATTTCACTGCCGAAGGTTGATCTAACAATACCTTGGATGAAATCTTAACTGGAGATACGATTGGAATATTGAACTGATTAGCAAACTTACTCACGTACATAAAGTGAGATTTATACAATGGTCCAACAAACAAATCAAAGGTATGCATGCTATCTGCGGCCATTAAAGCTCTTACCGAATCTGAGTTATTTTCTGTATCGAAATAGTGAATGTCAGCCCACAAACCTTGTTGTTTCAAGCTATCTATCGCTATTTGTGTGCCTGCATAAAAATCAAGGGCAATTGTTGATTGTCTGTAAACTCCTGATGCATGTCTAGACACATTTACTGTTGTATCAGCAGTATCAGCTTTACTAAGATAAAACGGTAAGAACACTCCAATTTTGAATGGCTCTGTTTGCATCCAGTTTTCCTCTGCCAACGAGTCCGCTACTTGTTTCTCTACCTGCTTTTCTAACTCGTACTTTGGATTTTGCTTAGGAACACGAATTGCTGCTCCAATCTTTAAACCATCAGGCAACCCACCATTAATCAGTTGAAGAGAATCTATACTGATGTTATACAACTTAGACAGCGAATACATTGTTTCTTTTGGCTCTACAATATGGAACTGTAAGCTATCTTCTCTGGCCAAAACAAACTCTTCTTTCTGAGGTTCTTGTGTTGAAGATGTTGGGATTTTCAACTCTGTTCCAATCTTCAACCCTTCTTGCACTGAAGGGTTTATTGCTGTTAGCTCTTCTACACTCAATTCATACTTTTTAGCTAACGAATAGAGCGTTTCTTTCTTCACTACCTTATGAATAATAGTATCGCCAACAATCGTTACTTCACTCTTCTTCAGCTCTTTCTTATTGACCTGTTCTACTGGAATACGTAAGGTTTGACCTATTTTAATTCCATTTCCTTCAATTTCTGGATTGGCTAACGTAATAGCGCTAACCTCAACAGCATACTTCTTAGAAATGGCATATAAAGTCTGCCCTTTCTCTACTAAGTGAATATAAAACGAACCTTGCTCATCTTCTACCACTTGGGGTTCTTGTTGAGCAAAGGTTGTTATTGAACTAATTATGAAAAAAGCTACTAAAAGTAGGTTCTGAAATCGCATGTTACTTATTCCCATTCTATTGTTGCAGGTGGCTTTGAACTGATATCGTATACAACTCTATTGATTCCTTTTACCTTATTGATGATTTCGTTCGACACTTTTGCCAAGAAATCGTATGGTAAATGACACCAATCTGCAGTCATTCCGTCAGTTGAACTTACAGCTCTTAAAGCTACGGCATTTTCATAAGTTCTTTCATCACCCATTACTCCTACTGACTGCACTGGAAGAAGGATCACTCCGGCTTGCCATACATCATCATACAAATTGTGTTCCTTTAATCCATTGATGAAGATTGCATCTGCTTCTTGCAGTAATTCAACCTTCTCTGGCGTAATATCACCCAAAATACGGATAGCCAAGCCCGGCCCAGGGAAAGGATGGCGCCCTAATAGGTTTTCAGCCAAGCCCATTTCGCGTCCAACTCTTCTTACTTCGTCTTTGAACAAGGTATTTAATGGCTCCACAACGTCTAACTTCATGAAGTCTGGTAGACCTCCTACATTATGGTGCGATTTAATTGTTGCCGAAGGACCTTTTACACTTTTACTTTCAATTACATCAGGGTAGATAGTTCCTTGTCCTAACCACTTAACGCCTTCTAATTTGCCAGCTTCCTCATCAAATACTTCAATGAATACACGCCCAATAATTTTACGTTTTGCTTCTGGGTCACTTTCACCTTCTAAAGCAGTATAGAACTGATCCTTAGAATCAACGCCCTTAACATTTAATCCAAGTCCTTCGTACTGAGTTAATACTTGTTCAAACTCATCTTTACGTAACAATCCATTATCTACGAAAATGCAATGCAAGTTTTCTCCGATCGCCTCATGTAATAACATGGCTGCAACTGTACTATCTACACCTCCACTTAATCCAAGAACTACCTGATCGTTTCCAACTTTCTTGCGCAACTCATCAATTGTTTCAGATACGAAAGATGCCGGAGTCCAATCTTGCTTACAACCACACACATCCATCAAGAAGTTTTGGAGTAATTGCTTACCATCTACTGAATGGTATACTTCTGGATGAAATTGAATTCCGAAAGTTTCTTCGCCCTTCACATGATACCCTGCAACAGGCACATCGTTTGTGCTACATATTACTTCGAAGTTATCTGGTAATGTTTGAATTGTGTCTCCGTGCGACATCCAGACTTGAGAAGCAACAGGAATGTCTTTCATCATTGGAGATTCGCGATGTATGTGAGCCAAATTAGCACGACCATACTCGCGAATTTTACTTTTCACAACCTCACCTCCACTACTTTGAGCTAAAAACTGCGCTCCATAACAAACTCCAAGTAAAGGCTTTACACCTCTAATTTCTTCTAGATTCGGAACAGGAGCATCTTTATCGAAAACCGAATGTGGGCTTCCAGATAAAATCACACCTTTAAAAGAAGAGTCAACTACAGGAAAATCGTTGTACGGGTGTATTTCGCAATACACATTTAACTCGCGAACACGTCTTGCAATCAATTGCGTGTACTGCGATCCAAAGTCGAGAATGAGGATTTTTTCTTGCATGTGCAAATGTAGGATTTCAAAGCATCTAGTTGATTCAACTCAGGGGTGAAGCTTTCTACTATTTTTTCACATTTTACACAGTAATTTTAGTTGACACTACTATTTGTCTGAACAATTAATCACGAAATAGCTTTATATTCACATACCTTTGCAACAAGCTGAAATTATTCATGTTATGAACCAAATCCTGAAAATTTCGCTATCCCTACTTTTTGCCAGTATCTTTTTGATAGGGTGTGAAGAAGATGATGACTTCACTACTATTGATTTGAATACTTCCATTAAGCATTCAGTAGATATTATTATTCCAGATTCTAACAAGACCACACACGAACAGACTCTTGTGATTGATCCTTTGGGAAATGCTGAACTTGAAAGATACAGAGATCAACTAGAAGCTCTTTCTATCGATAAGGTATCTTTTAAAATAGTAAACTTTCAAGGTTCTCCGAATGCTGAGTTTGAAGGATATATCCACTTTGTAGGATCATCATTCACACTAGATTTACCTAGAACTGGGTTACGCGAAACAGCCGACAATGAGGTTGTGACTACCTTACAGGTTTCAGATGAAATCTTGAGTCAATTAACAACTATTTTTAATAGCTTGGAGCCGGTTGTGACTACCACAAGTGGTACAGTTTACAATGGTCCTGCAAACTGTGAATTAGAGATTTCGATTGGTGTAAAAGCAGAGGTAAAGATAGTTCCTTAGCTGATCGCTGTTTTAAACTGACAATAGCACTTTAAGCTGACTTTGGTATGGGTCGGCTTTTTTTATAGCCAACTCTACTAATGATTGATCTCCTAGTTGCTTTTGAAGTTCTATGTAATTCCAAAAACGCTCCTGAAGTTTACCTGCTGGAGACAATTGATCTTGAACCTTTGTAATCTTCTTCGCATATACATCGGCATTTTTCTTTTCAGAACGGATAATTTTCTTCTCCATTCTATCTAATTCATTTGCCATGCGCTTACTAGAAGCTAAAGCAGCTTTTTCTAGAGTAACATTTGACTTAGTTGCACGAGAAACCAAATTGTTTTCTATCCTATCAAGTTCTTCTCTTTGTCTTGCAAAGAAATCATGTACATCACTTTCTTTTAGAACATGTTGCTTTACTAGATCATCGCATTTTGAAAGCAACTCGAGAATGCTAAGTCCTAGCTGATCCTTTCTTCTACAATTTACCTCATCTATATAAACGAAAGAATCTCGTAACATTATTTGAGGGAAGTATACATCTAGTGAGTCAAAAACTTGTTTCAATTGTAACCAATAGGCTACCTCAGCTCCTCCTCCAATGTAGGCCAAATTTGGCAGAATCATCTCTTGATAAACTGGCCGTAACACTACGTTAGGACTAAATCTATCTGGATGAGATTCCAGTTCATGGCGCATTTCATCATTAGAAAATCTAATATCGGTGTTTACTACCTCAAACCCATATTTAGTTTGAACGATACGCTCACGAATGCTGCCTTTTAAGTAAAACAGATTGATATCTCTGCCCCCTACCTGAGGATTGAATCCAATCTTCTCCCACTCTAGCAGAGTAGATTCCATTTGTTGCTGCGATACTTGTTCAAACAATTCTTTTTCAACCACAGATTGGAATTGTCTTTTCAAGTTAACATCATCACCGTCAACGCAAATCAACGATTCGTTCGGAAAAAGTTTATGAACTAAGATGCGAGTAGCCTCTGCTAAATTCTTACCACTTCGGTATGCTTCGAAGAACGGCTTCCAAACAGATGATTCAAAAACACCCTCAATACGATTTTCGAGTTGATCAATGATTTGCTGCAAATCATCTAACTGAAACCTCCCAACTGCACCTGTCTGATCAGAATTCCATCGAATAGTTCTATCTGCTAAATTGAAATGATTGATCTCATCAAAATCATGATCTTCTGTAGCCATCCAATATACTGGAACGATGAACTTATCAGGATGAGCTTCAGCTAACTGCTTGGACAATTGAATAACAGAAGCAATTTTATAAATGAAATAAAGTGGCCCCGTGAATAAATTCAACTGGTGGCCAGTTACTATTGTAAATGTATTATCGTTTGCTAATGATTCAATTGAACGACTTGCTTGTTTCGGTATTTTTAGTCCACTGTATTGCTCTTTAAGAGCTGATACTAAAACCGATCTGTCTACTGAAACTGTTTCTCTTTCTTTGAGAGATTCTTCGAGTCCTTTAAATGTTGGAGCAAACCGGTACAGTGATTGAATTTGAGAATCTTGTTTGAGATAGGCTCTTGTTATCGGATGAAGCATCCCAGCCGATTCAAAATCTATTAGCTCAACTCTCATTTTTCTCCTCCTTCAACTACATCCCCATACAAATCGAAGTGTTCAGCTTTATTGATTTTTACCATAGCAAAGTCACCTACTCTTGAGTAATTAGTTGACTTATCAATCAGCACTTCGTTATCTACTTCAGGAGAATCGTATTCTGTACGACCTATGAAATAATCACCTTCGGCTTTATCAACCAAAACCTTCATGGTTTTACCTACATGGCGCTGATTCTTTTCAAACGAAATCTCTGCTTGTAATTCCATGATAGCGGTAGCACGTTCTTGTTTCACTTCATCTGGAACATCATCTTCCATTGTGAAGGCATGAGTATTCTCTTCATGAGAATATGGGAAGATTCCTAAACGATCAAATTTCGTTTCAGCTACCCAATCGTACATCTCTTGAAAATCTGCATCTGTTTCACCTGGATAACCAGCAATCAACGTTGTACGCAAAGCCATATCAGGATGATGAGTTTGGATATGCTCTACAAGCTTAGAAGTTTTCTTTTTTGTGATGAGTCTTCTCATGGATTTCAACATACGATCACTAATATGCTGTAATGGCATATCTAGATAGTTTGCCACATTTGGGTGATTTTTAATCACGTCCAATACTTCCATTGGGAAACCTGCAGGATATGCATAATGTAATCGAACCCAATCTATTCCATTAACATCAGCGAGTTTCCCTACCAGTTCATCTAAGTTGCGTTTCCCATAAAGATCTAACCCATAATAAGTTAAATCTTGAGCAATCAACATCAATTCTTTAGTTCCATTTGCTGCCAAACCTTCTGCTTGACGAACTAAATCATCTATTGGAGTAGATGTGTGTTTTCCTCTCATCAATGGAATAGCACAGAAAGAACATGGTCTATCACACCCTTCAGCTATCTTTAAATATGCAAAATGAGCTGGCGTAGTAAGCAAACGCTCTCCTACTAACTCATGCTTATAATCTGCTTTTAGAGTTTTAAGTAAACGAGGTAAATCTCTTGTACCGAAGTATGCATCTACTTCTGGTATTTCTTTTTCGAGTTCTGGCTTATATCGCTGACTCAAACAACCAGTAACATACACCTTTTCTACAGCACCTTCTTTCTTTGCCTCAACCCAATCGATAATCGTATCAATTGATTCTTGTTTGGCATTTTCAATGAAGCCACATGTGTTTATGATTACGATTTCTGAGTCTAATTCTTCTGACTCATGTTCTACTTCGAATTGATTTGCCTTCAACTGGCCCATCAAAACTTCAGAATCGTAAATGTTTTTAGAACAACCTAGGGTTACAACGTTGACTTTATTCTTGCGCAGCGTTTTTGTCTTCATGTATGCTTTCCTCTACCTATCTATCTCCGAATAGCGAATCTACAAACTCCGCTCGGTTGAATAGCTGTAGATCTTCCATACCTTCGCCAACACCTATGTATTTAACAGGAATTTTAAATTCATCGGATATTCCAATAACAACACCGCCCTTTGCAGTGCCATCTAATTTGGTTAATGCTAATGCGGTTACATCAGTGGCCTTCGTAAATTGACGTGCTTGTTCTACTGCATTTTGGCCGGTAGATGCATCTAATACCAATAATACCTCATCAGGTGCTTTTGGAAGAACTTTCTGCATCACGTTTTTAATCTTGGTCAACTCATTCATCAAACCAATCTTATTATGCAAACGACCTGCTGTATCTATAATTACAACATCAGCATTCTGTGCAACCGCAGACTCTAATGTATCGAAAGCAACTGACGCAGGGTCTGATCCCATTTGTTGCATAACGATAGGAACATCTACTCTTTCTGACCATATTTTTAACTGGTCAATAGCTGCTGCTCTAAATGTATCGGCAGCACCTAACACCACAGATTTACCTTGTTGTTTTAACTGGTAAGCCAACTTCCCAATGGTCGTAGTTTTCCCAACGCCATTTACACCAACAACCATTATTACATATGGTTCCTTTTGGTCTGGTACAATTTGATCTGGATGATCCGCACTATTATTCTCGTCTAGTAACGAACCAATCTCTTCTCGTAGAATACGATTTAGCTCACCTGTTCCAAGGTATTTATCCTCGGAAACACGTTCTTCAATTCGTTCAATAATCTTAAGAGTAGTATCTACTCCTACATCAGAAGTAACCAAAATTTCTTCGAGGTTATCAAGAACCTCGTCATCTACTTTTGATTTTCCAGCAATGCTACGCTTAAGCTTCGAAAAGAAACCTTCACGTGTTTTAGATAACCCTTTGTCTAGATTTTCTTTTTTCTCTTTCGAGAAGAAACTAAATAGCCCCATACTACATAGGATAATTAAGCGCTATAGGAATTATAGCGGGCTCAAAAGTAAGACAAAAAAAAGGCTCCTCACCTAAACAGGAAGGAGCCTATGCTGTATACTGAAATCTGGCTTATTTAGCCAAAAACTCTTTTACCTTGTCAGTTGGTACAATGCGCTCTTCGAACATATACGCTCCAGTCTTTGGAGAACGTACAGTTTTGATCACTTTGGTCAAATCTTTTGCACCACCTTTACCTAATGTTGCTACTGTCTTCTTAGCCATGACTCTTACTTAATTTCTTTATGAACAGTGTAACGCTTAAGAACAGGGTTGTATTTTTTCAACTCGATACGATCTGGCGTATTCTTTCTGTTCTTCGTAGTGATATATCTAGAAGTTCCTGGCATACCAGACTCTTTATGTTCTGTACACTCAAGAATTACTTGTATTCTATTACCTTTTTTCTTTGCCATGATGCATTCAGTTTATCAAGGTTATTTCAAGTAACCTTTTTCTTTCGCCTCTTTCAAACATGCACTGATTCCTTTCTTATTGATGGCACGTATACCAGCAGAAGAAATTCTCAATGTTACCCAAGTATCTTCTTCAGGCACATAGAAACGCTTCTTGTGCAAGTTGGGTTTGAATACGCGCTTCGTTCTTCTTTTTGAGTGAGAAACGTTGTTCCCAACCATTAAGCGCTTTCCGGTTATTTCGCAAATTTGTGACATTGTATTCTGAGCTTCTTTCGAAAACAGGGGTGCAAATATAGCTTTTTAATCCATTTAAAATCAAGAACCTCGTAAAATTTCTTTTCGAAGCATATTTAAAACGGTTAAAGTCGCTTTTCTGATGTTCCTTTCTCGATGGTTTCCAAAGTTTCCTTTCTGTGTAATTGTTCCATTTGGGCCACTTACTGCCATCCAAACAGTACCTACAGGTTTTTCGTTTGTTCCTCCGTCTGGACCTGCAATTCCAGATGTTGCTACTCCAAAGTCGGTTCCTAATTGTTGGCGCACTCCTTCTGCCATTTGCCTCACAACTTCTTCGCTTACTGCTCCGTAATGCTGCAAGTGACTTTCGAACACACCCAGTTGTTTTACCTTAACCTGATCATCATATGCTACTACACTTCCTTTGTAGTATCTGCTACTTCCTGGGATTCTGGTAATTAAATGAGCTAAATACCCTCCAGTGCAACTTTCTGCACTTGCCATGGTTGAATTAGCTTCTAGTAAGGTGTTACCAACCACTTCTTCCATGGTTTCGGTTCCATAACCGAAAATCAATTCTGGAATGAGTTGTTTTAGCTCTGCTACTTTTTGATTCAACCGAGTTTCAATGAGTTCCTCATTTTCACCAGAAACAGATAATCGTAAACGAACAACTCCAGGAGACGGTAGATAAGCCAACTTGATATCGTAATCTTTCAGTGAATCTTCCCACTTATCGATCATTCCCATCAAGTTGCTTTCTCCTACTCCCTGAGTAAGAATTGTTCTGTGTTTTACCGAAGGCGTATTAAAATGCGCTCGCCACTTTTCAATTAATGTATCAGAGACCAAGCCTTTCATTTCATACGGAACTCCTGGCATTGATACTAACACTTTATTTCCTTTTACTGGAAACCACATCCCTGGAGCAGTACCGTTATGATTATAGATTACTTCACTTCCCTCAGGAACCAAAGCTTGATACCTATTAACCTCTGGCATTGGAGTATCTCTTGTTGCAAATAGTGACTCAACGTGCTTTAACACATCATTATTCATCACTAGTGGCATCCCAAAATAATCGGCTAATGTTCTCTTAGTGATATCATCTCGCGTTGGACCAAGACCTCCTGTAGTAATAACTAAATCGGCTCTTGAAAGAGCAGTCTCAACTGCTTCTTCAATATGTTCTCTCTTATCTGATATGGACGTGATTTGATGTACTCTGATGCCAATATGATTGAGTTGCTGAGCAATCCAAGCTGAATTAGTATCGATAATTTGCCCGATTAGTATTTCGTCTCCGATGGTGATGATCTCTGCAAACATGACCACAAATATAGCGAACACTATGGGCGTTTCAGCATGGAAATTGCCCCTTTTAAAAGCTTGAAATCGTATGTTTGAATCTATGGAAACATCACGTTCAAGTACAGAGTTGATTTTAAATCCTGATGGATCGGTATATCACTTAAAACTTAAAGACGAGCACATTGCTGATACTGTGTTGATTGTAGGAGATCAAAATCGTGTAGAGAAAGTATCTGCTCACTTCGATTCGATAGAACACAAAATTGATAATCGCGAATTCAAAACACATACTGGTAGAATTGGCAATCAGCAAATCACTGTTTTAAGCACAGGAATTGGAACGGATAACATTGATATTGTACTGAACGAACTGGATGCGGCCGTGAATATGAATCTGGATTCGAAAACACCTAAAGACACATTCAGATCTTTGGATATTATCAGGCTAGGGACTACTGGAGGCATTCAACCACACCTACCTGTTGATGGGCTTCTTATTTCTGAAGCGGCTATTGGCTTAGACGGGTTATTGAACTATTACGATTGCGATCTAACTGATTTTGAACAAGAAGCTGAAGAATATTTTGCAAGTCACACAGATGGAACTGGAATTTTGGCAAAAGCCTATATTAGAGAGGCAAGCACCAAATTACTGAAGAAACTATCTGGTAACGCTAACACAGGATTTACACTAACAGCACCAGGATTCTACGCACCTCAATGTAGAACCATCCGCGCTGAACTCAGGTATCCAAACTTATTTGAACAGTATCAATCTTTTAATTTTAAAGGGAAGCGTATTACCAATTTTGAGATGGAAACATCTGCATTGTATGGTTTAGGTAAAATGTTGGGACACAACTGTGTTACTATTTGTGCTATGATTGCCAATAGAGCAACGGGTAACTTTAGTCTGAATCATAGTAAGGCTGAAGAGCAGTTAATTCGCTATGTTCTGGATAAGTTAACAACCTAGTTGTTAAAACTCTATTCAACTTTAGTCTTATTTCATCTAAAGCCGAGGTAGTTTTGTAATGAGACAAAACTATTCCGTTGGAAAATTCTTTTAATATCCATGCACTAATCAATTTGTTAGATGATCCTGACGAATTGGTGTTTCATCATATCAGAGATGAGATTATGAACATGGGACCAGACGTTATTCCTGACTTAGAAGAAGTATGGGAAGAAACTTCAATGGGGGAATTGTTCCAAAGTCGTATTGAGAGCATTATTCACGATATTCAATTCAATAACATACAAAATGAATTGCTTTATTGGAAAGCACAGAAAAGTGATGATTTGCTTTACGGAATGTATGTGCTTTCGAAGTTTCAATATCCAGAACTAACATTTGAGGAGTTAGATTCATTCTTTAAGAAGCTTACACAAGACATTTGGATTGAATTACACGAGGGTTTAACAGCACTTGAAAAGATGCGTATCGTCAATCACATTTTGTATGATGTATATGGTTTTAAGGGAGATTCTGATGATTACTTAGCTCCTCAAAACTCGTATTTAAACGATGTTATTGCTCGCAAAAAAGGAAATCCAATTAGTCTTTCTATTCTAAATGTAATTCTAGCTCAACGACTTGGTCTACCTATCAAAGGAGTTAATTTACCAAGACATTTTATTGTAGCATGGCAAGATGATTACTTCTTCTTTACAGAGGAGAGTAAAATGCCTATTCTGTTCTACGTAAACCCCTTTAGTAAGGGAACAATTTTTAGCAGGCGAGATGTTGAACAATTCTTGCAACAGGTCAATATTCCTCCGAAAGAAATCTTCTTTACTCCATGTTCAAATTTGGATATAATGAAGAGAGTTATCAATAATCTGATCAATTCTTACTCTAGAAAAGGGAATCAGGATAAGGTTGACGATTTAATTGCGTTACAAGAGCTGTTTAACGCAGAATCTTCGCAATCGTCCGAAGAATAATCTTTACATCTGTAGTTAGGCTCTGATCGTTTATATAACGTAAATTCAACCTGAGCTTGTCCGGCATGATTTCATAGATATAAGTATGCTCTGGGTCATCTGATTGAGCCAATAGCTCGCTTTCATGCACGTATTCTAACGAAGCATAATCTGTTAAACCAGGTTTCACAGAAAGAACTTTACGTTGCTCATTGCTGTATTTGGCAACGTATTTTTCTACTTCTGGCCTTGGACCTACTACACTCATCTCTCCTTTTAGGATATTAAGTAGCTGTGGAAACTCATCGACCTTAAACTTACGCAAAAAGTAACCAACATTTGTTACACGTGGATCTCTATGTCCTATAGTGATTTTCATTCCATCTTGGTTTGGCCGCATTGTGCGAAACTTAAATAACTTAAATGGAACTCCATTTCTACCTATTCTCTCTTGCATGTAGAATACCCCACCCTTCGAGTCAAGTACTATTGCAATGGCTACAAAAAGAAAAACCGGACTAAATACTAGTAGCACTAATCCGGATGAAATAATGTCGAATGTTCTTTTAATCACGCCTCTTGTCGCTCTAATACTTTTTCAACTGCTTTGATAACTGCATTGCAAACTACGTCTACATCGTTATCAGTTAAATCGTAATACACTGGCAAACTAATCTCTTGTTCATAGTTTTTGAATGACACAGGGTAATGATCGATGTTGTACCCTAAGTGTTTATAGTACGATAGCATTGGCAATGGTTGATAATGCACATTTACAGCAACATCTTGCTCAAATATTTCATACATAATCAGGTTTCGTTGATATTCATCCACTCCATTGATTCTCAATAAAAACAAGTGATAATTAGAACACTTATTTTCATTCTCAAATTCTGGAAGATTTGCCCATTCGTATTGACCTAGTTTGTCATAGTATCTTTCAAAAATGGCTCTTCTTCTTACCAGCGTATCCGATTCATATCTAGCCAACTCAACCAATCCAATTGACGCCAGTATATCGGTCATATTATACTTATAACCAGCTTCTACTACATCATATCTCCAGCCGCCTTTCTTCACTTTCGCAAAGGCATCTTTCGTTTGGCCATGTAGCGACTTTATATTTAAGTCTTGATACATTTTATCTGCATCAAATCTTTCAGGTAAGTTCAAGGCAATTGCTCCGCCTTCAGCAGTAGTCAAATTCTTTACAGCATGAAAAGAAAATGCCGTAGCATCTGCCAAAGAACCTGATGGCTTACCTTTATACTTTGCCCCTATAGAATGTGCACCATCTGCCAGAATCATGATTCTACCAAGTAATTCCTGAGGTTCATTTCTTGGAGTAAACTTGCTACGAATTTCAGGCTTACGAACCAATTCTAATAACTCATCGTAATCACATGGTAATCCACCTATGTCTACTGGAATGATGACCTTGGTTTTATCAGTAATCAACCTTGCAACTTCATTAACATCTATGTTGAAATCATCTTTGACATCGCACATAACTGGTTTTGCACCAGAATGAATAACTGCATTAGCTGTTGCTGTATAGGTGTAAGCTGGAATTATTACTTCATCACCTTCTTGTACTCCATACCAGCTAAGCATAAGCTCCATGCCTGCCGTTCCAGAGTTTAAACAAATCGCTCGATTAACACCCGAATACTCTGCTATGTGTTTCTCAAACAACTTAGTTTTTGGACCGGTTGTGATCCAGCCACTTTTTAAGGTATCAATTACCTCATCTATTATTTTATCATCTATTCTCGGAGGAGAAAACGGAATCATATACTATAGCCCTCTAAATTTAACTAGTCAAAAATAACTAAAACGTGATGTATCAGTCTTTCCAAGTGAAATACAAAATGCACCAAGTAACTGCATAAAAAATCGTCCCTGCCTGCTTTTCTAACATACTTTCTGTTATGAAGTTTAGGCCGATATTAGAAACGAACAAAACATATAAATAGTTAGTTCCTTTTAGGCTATGATATATAGGTACGAGCATTGGAACCAACAATGCAATCAGACCTACTATTCCTAAGCCTATAATTACTTGAAAATACTGATTATGAACGTTTAAATTTTTAGCAACAGCATATACGAGCCTGTCTTCTCGAAATTTAGACTGCATTACATCTTTAGCATCTCCAGGAGCATATCCAAAAAATGGTTGTTGTTTAACCAGATCTAAACTTGATTGCCACATCGCCAAACGAGAGCCAAAACTTGAATTTGCATCAGTAGCCTCTGTGGTTACTTTAGCTACTCTGGAAATTTTAAAGTAGCTGTATGATGTGTAAAGAACTCCTGTTGTTATAAGGGCTGCTGCTAAGTATGTAGCCAATTGTCTTCTCCATTTAAGTGTAGGAAAAATCAATATCAAAGCACCATATATCATGTTTCCTACAAGTACAATTAAACCCGTTCGAGAGTTTAGTTGAAATATTAAAACAATGAGACATGCCATGGCTAAATAGTACTTCCACATCACCTTATTCTTGCTGTGGAATATGTAGATAATCATGATGGATAAAGCCAAATTTGCATACATGGCGAAATAACCAGGATGCATGAAAAAGGAAAACTCGTTATAATAAAACGCTACCGGATCTCCATGCTTGGTAAATGCTATGATTGATTGAATCACGCATACTGCAAATGCAACTAGAATTCCTATTACATAGGTTTTAAGAATTTCAGGAAGTGTAAATCTATTGACAACATTGGATGTTAAAACAACCAACGGAACAAGCAATAGAGATGCTTGAACTTCTAATTGAAATAGTCCCGCTGGCATGTTTGTCGTGTAAAGTAATGCAACAACATTGAGCAAATACAACGATGAAAACATCAGGATGAACTTTTTCCTCTTATTGAAGAATCTTACTCTTTCATTCCAGCTATGAGAAAATAGATTTGTTAGCACAAATAGTATGAGTACTGGAGGAATAAGAGTCGCTTCAAAAGGGAGTACAAATACTAACAGATGAATCAAATAAAGATTCAATCTTCTAGCACTTACTCTTGTTCTCTTTCCTTTACTCATAAACGATCTAGGGACGAAGGTAATTAGGTCATTGAATTGAAGGGAGCTTTAATCTGTTAAATTGTATCAATGATCAAAGGTTTACCCACAAAACGAATAGCGCTACACAAGCGATGAAAAAACATTATCATAACTCAGCAAATAATAGGCTTAAGCTATCTTGAAATATCAACCTTTTCTACTCCTTTGCCTCTCCAATATTTTACAACTTTTCCAAACCCGAGCAAATACCCATATCCATAACTGAGATGTATACTTGGAAAGGTTATCAGCAAGAATGAAAAAATTCCCTTTTCTGCTTTCTTGCTTATTCTGAAACTAACTAACGATACAATAGTAAGATAAGGAACCCAAATTAGAGCTAGCAATAATGCAGCAAGTTTATAGCTTAAAAGCACTGAAGTAATAGCTATGATATTGGCTAACACGAACAGAAGAGGTATAAACTGTCTAATAGTTGTAGGTTGTCCTATTTTAATATTGACCAATGGCTTAAACAAACCATAGTGGTAGAACATTTTACGCATCTTCTTAAGATTCGGCCGAGCAAAATATCTAATCTTAACTGATGGGATTAAAAAGATGCGCCCGCCAGCTTTTTTCAAACGGGCATTAAATTCATCATCTTGATTGCGAGTAAGGTCATTATCAAAAAATCCTATTTGCTCAAATACGGTTCTACGATAACAACCATAAGGAACTGTCTCTACCTCTTTTATCTGATCATTTTCTAATCGAAAATCAGAGTCACCTATTCCTAAAGGGTGGCTTGTAGCAAGTGCTATAGCTTTTGCTTCTGCAGAACTATTTGCAGGTTCGGTTATCCAAACGCCTCCAGTATTATCTGCATCTAACTCTATCAAATGATGCACTAATTGACTGATGTAATTTTGCGGATACAGGCTATGCGCGTCTAACCTAACGATTACATCGCCTTTACTTGCCTTTATACATGCATTCAGTGCCGGAGGAACTATTTGATCTGGATTATCTATCCAATTAACTTGTTCATATTCATTAGATATTTTCTCAAGTTCCTCACGTGTTCCATCATCACTCATACCATCAGCCACCCAAATTTCCAATTTATCCTTCGGGTAATCTTGATCTAAAACATTCAATAATGTTTTAGAAATGTATCCTTTCTCGTTTCTGCAAGGAATAACTACACTAACCGTTGGTTCTTTTGACAAATTGGATCTCTGAATCATAATAGAAGAGTAGCTATTTATTTTGATAGAAATGCTAGAATGTGCTTTACTATTTCTTCTCCTGCATCTCCTTTACCGTATAGGTTTACATCGAAATCTATTTGGTTTTTGATGGTTTCTTGAACTACTGATGTAAGATCATCAGAAGGAGCTACTAACTTGTTAAATCCGCCATTTACAAGCTCTACCCACTCTGTTTGATCTCTCATAGTAATACACTGCTTCTTAAAAAAGAATGCTTCTTTTTGCAACCCTCCACTATCTGTTAACACTAACTTACAGTTCTCTAACAAGTGAATCATTTCCATATAACCCACTGGCTCAATTAAGTGAACATTTAATTGGAGGTTAAACTGCTTTAGTTTTTGTTTCGTTCGAGGATGAAGTGGCAAAACAACAGGGCAAACTTCTTCATGAATTTTATTGAGCCCTGATACAAATGATTCTAGCCTACTCTCATCATCAGTATTTTCAGCTCTATGTAACGTACAAACTACAAACTCGTTTGGTAAGTTTAACTCTGTAACATTAACAGTTGAATTCTTTGCATAAAAGTAAGCGGCATCGCACATAACATCTCCTGTTCTAACCACTTGTGAGCTAGTGCTTGAAACGCCCTCTTTTTCTAAATTTTCAATCGCATTATCGGTAGGGCAAAATAAAATATCGCTAATTCTATCAGTAAGAATTCTATTGATTTCTTCTGGCATTTCCATGTTAAAGCTTCTTAACCCAGCTTCAACATGCCCTACAGGAATATGAATTTTCTTTGCAGCTAAGGCACCTGCAATTGTTGAATTAGTGTCTCCATAAACCAACATCAAATCAGGTTTCTCCTCGATCAATATTTCTTCAATTCCTTCAAGCATTCGTCCAGTCATAGCACCATGTCCAACGCCATGTATATCTAGATTATACTTTGGTTTAGGAATGTTCATTTCTGTGAAGAAAACGTCTGACATGTTCGAATCAAAATGTTGTCCAGTATGAATAATTACTTCTTCAATGTTATCGTACTGATTAAAAACTCTGCTTACTACAGCTGCTTTCACAAATTGAGGTCTTGCCCCTACAACCGTTACAATTTTATATGATTTCATATCTATCAAAATTTGTGACTGCGCTATTTACCTGAATCAACAATATCTAAATATAAGTCCACCAGCTTCTTCACCTCTGCATCCCAGTTCAGCGTCTTTACAGTTTCTAGCCCTATTTCTATCATCTGTTGTTGCTTTTCTTTTGAGGTCAATAATTCATCTATTGTAGCCGCTATACTCTGAGGTAATTGAGGATTAGCAAACATTACTACATTGTTAAAGTTCTCTTTCCAATATGGAATATCTGACATTACAATAGGTAAGCCAGAAGCCATATATTCAAATACTTTATTGGGAAGTGCAATCTGATGGTTCTTAATTCTGCCATCAAACAAAACAAGACCTGCTTGCCCTTTAAGCTTCATAAAAGTGTAAACCTCTGCGCTGTTTCGAAATCCCCAAAATCTAACTTTAGCCCATCCTTTAGAGCTCATGCATTTTTGTTTATATGCTTCAGATTCCCAATCACCAAAGAGGTGTAATACTCTACACTCTTTTGAATGATGAATCCCTTCAATCATTTCATAAATGTTTCGGATAGCTGTTAATCCTCCAGCATAAATCACACCCGATTCTGCTTTATCTAACTCAGGACTAAGCTCTTTGCTTTGAAATTTGGTTAGGTTAGGAAGGTTTCTAAGTAGTATCTTTCTCTCGTTATCAAATCGATCTATCAGTGGTTGAGCAACAGATATTACGCCATCCATTTTTTTGGCACTGCGCAACTCAAAGTTTTCGAAGTACTTAGATACCGCATATCTAAATGGTTTAAATGGTAACCACTCTTTATCGTAAATAGATGCAGGAGCATTTTCATGCGCATCATAAACAACGTTTTTTCCTTGTTTCTTTAATTTCAATGCAACTGGAAGAAGTTCAGGATCGTGAATTTGATAGACATCAGCCTCTACTTTAAGCGCTTCGTGAAAGGCCTCTTTTGTTAGATTAAAAATTCTATCTACTCTGTTCTTTGGCAATCTAAGCTGATGTAGTTTTATCACTTCGCTTGCAGCTTTTCCGCCTGTTGCAACAATTAAGTGAACATCAAAACCATATTGCTGTAGCGTTAAACATTGCTTTTGATATATCCTATTATCGTCCCAGCGATGTACTTACGAGATATGACATACTTTGATTCCTGCTCCAGGTTGCTCGTTCACCATAACTATTAGAAAGAATTGAGCTGCGAAATAACCATTTATAACTGTAAAAACACGTAATCCCCTTCTGAGTTATCAGGTTAGGCATGTTAACTATAAGTAAGTGGTTATTAAAGAAATCTTTTGAACTCTACTAATAAATGTTTCCTCTCTTTCCTTTCTCAGGCAATACCAATTCATTCTTGATCATAAATGCGTTAGCATCATAAATTGAATTAAATACATAAAGAGAGTCTAACGTGAATTCCATTGTTGATTCTAGAACAGATTTAGGATATACCATTAAGCGCATTTCAACTTCTGTTGAATCTTGAATTAATACTTGATCAATGTTTTTGAATCCAGTCAAATGGAACAAAATGAAATTATCTTGATTTGTAACTGGTACTTGGTAGTAGCGCTCAGCTCCTTCTCCACTTTTTGGCAATAATAAAAGTCTAATCGCACTTACTTCGAAACTTGGGTTGAATGTAAATCCATAGTATTTACCTCTACTTATTTCTGAAGCTGGTAGCCAAGTATGGATTTGGAAGTTACTAGTAGAAGTATCTAGTAAAGTCCAATCGATTCCTTCTTGTGATATGTTATCACTTCTCTTCTTAAACTCAGACTTAAACACCTCTTTATTAGTTGTTAACTGCAAACTATCTGTCGTGTATAGTAGAATTGATACAGAACCATACTGTGCATATACATCAACTCGATCAACTAACTTTTCACTATCAATAGTTATTGTGTGTAGTGCTCTTTCTTCTAGTGACATACTGTGATCTCTAGGGTTCTTCATGTAATAACTCTGCATAGCACCATCATTGTATCGAACGTCTAATTGCAGAGGGTATGTATCTACCCAGTATGGATGTGGAGGCCCAACCATTGAAAAATATAGGGTTGAATCTGATGTTTTAAAGACCGGATAGGCTCTACTTATGATATTTGCCCTTCTAGAAATTTCTGTTTTCCAAAGTTCTGCATTAGTTGAATCTATTGTTAACAGAGATCGCATAAGCAAAATATCAAAAACTGCATAGTGAGGAGGTTCTATAGTGATTGGATTCAATTTATAATATGTCCAATCATTTGTTCGGTAATAATATTCTTCAGCATATCCTTTAAATGCATTCACTCCTTGTTGATAGTACTGGTACAGCTCTTGATCCTGCGTAAGATCAGCCATTTGTTTCACCCCCAATAAGGCAAACAAAAATCCATTCAATACAAAATTCCCATTGTCTATTGTTGATTCTTTTGATGCATATTCTAGGTACCACAAAGCACTATCTGAGAGCGTTAGTCTGCATCCTTTCTCTGCTGTAGAGGCAAACAGCGAATTTTTAGCTAGTTCATACTCTTCATAATATGCCGAATCTTGACTTTGACTAAAGCCTTCTAAATATGAAAGAGCTATAACAGAGTTTGCCATAGCAGACCACCACTCACCTGCCTCAAACTCCTTATAGTTGAAGCCATACGCATAGGAAACTAAAGAGTCTGTTTGGACTCTGTATTTGTAATTATCAAGATGTTCTAAATAGAGTTTCCAATCTATAGCAGTTGTATCTTCCTGTTCAATTAGTAGATACAGGGCGTGCCTTCCTATATCTAGAGGATGATTCGCTGTAAATATGCTTGAATCATTGTACTTTGATTCAATCTCCAACATGGAATATCCCCACAAGTATGGTGCATTAGGACTAAAGTTTGGTTGAACGTTAAAATCGTAGTTTGTATACCCATCTTTTGGAGCTTTTACTCTAGGTGTCGTTTGCTCCTCACAGCATGTAATAAATAGGGTTGTGATTAATAGAAGAAGTAATGTAATGTATCGCACCTTTTATTTTGCGGCAAAGAAATAGATATTCATTTAGCTTTACAAACAACGTCTTTCACACGAAGTCCAACACTATGATTAGATTTGCTGGACTTTAGAGGGTAATCATGAAAGAAGAAATCAATCTAACCACCTTGTTTATAGTTATTGCTAAATCTATTAAATCACACTTTCTTTTTCTAGCTATACTGTTGGTTATTGGTGGGGGATTAGGAATAGGATACTATTCTGTTAAAACGCCTTCCTATACTAGTGAAGCTGTGTTTGAGAGTTCTTTACTCTCTCCTAGTGAAATAAAAGATTTGGTAAATCAGCTCAATGAATCGATTCGTCATGGTGTAGTTGATGATGTATATAACAATTGGACGAAAATAGAATATGTAAAACCAGAAGTTAGCTCTCCTTATACCTCTAGAGGTAACGAATTTCAGAAAAACTATATCACTCTGAAGTTAACTTCAAATTCAACTGAAACCTATAGCAAGGCTGCAAATCAAATTGAGGCATATTTCAACAGCATTCCTACAATTGAGAAGCAAAAACTCAATACAACTCAAGTTCTTTCTAACTATTCTGATAGGTTAAAATCTAAGTCTGAAGACAGTGACCAATTGTCTTCTGATATTTCTTCGATGACTATTCAAGAGTTTAAACTCAGATCTGATTTCATTCTTGATGAATTGGCTTATATAGATCTCACTCTTAACGAATTATCGGTTTTCTCTACAGTTAAGCCTTTTTACACACCTACCTCACAAGACGAGAGTCCAATTCTTTTCATACTGATTGGAGGAATACTTGTTTTGGTAACAGGTATTGTTATTAAAGCTGTTTGGAATGCTTAGTACTTGTATTGCTAATCAAGAATACCGAAACTATTATCAAGAAAAAGCCTCCATGCGAAAGCAAAGTAGTAAACAATCCTGAGCTTAATAGGGTAAATACAAACAGAAAGAAGAGCCCAAAATAGGCTTCATTGATTTGGAGTGAATCAATGAGTTTAAACACCAATGTCACCAATACTAGTATAGGTATGGTTCCTACAAAACCAAGGTTTACCAAGGCATCGCATATAAATCCGTTATTCGCATTTACTGATGCTGAGCCGAAATAGGCTTCTCCAATTAGTTTAGCGGGCTCTAGATTGTAAGGATACTCTACAAACCATTTCATAAAACTGTACCCGTAATAGAATAGCTCATCTGTAAAAAGCTCCATGTATGCAAAGTTTAAATATGCTGGCACAAAGAATACTCTTCGCACTACGATAGAGTTTATTAGCAACTCTCCATTCCATGAAGCTAAAATTCCTAATATGATAATACAAGAAAGCCCAACCATCATGAGTGGTAACTGAACATTAATTTTACGCAGAGAAGCAAATCCTAAAACCACAATTGCCGAAAAGAAAATACTCTTGTGTGCTGTCAACGTAAACATTAATAGCATTAACACAAACCCCAAACCTGTAAGTATATAACTCTTATAAATCACACTATACGCTATCATTAATGGAATTAACACCTTAACATAGGGAGACAATAAATAAGCTAGTAATGAATTCTTAGACTGTTGATTCTCTTCTCTAATCTCATAGATGATTTCGCCCAGCTTAAATAAATTAGAACTGAAGTGGAAGTTGTAACCTATGGCAAATGGCACAAAAAACAATACTCCCAAGAGCACTAAAACTAACCCTTGCTCATTTACTGAAAGTATTGTTGTTTGAATCTTTGGAAGATTTAATCCATTCCAAGACATCAATACAATGAATATAAGAATACACATGATGACCATAAAAGGTAAATCCATATGCATCCAAATCACCAGGTTGGGGAACAAAAAAAACAGTTGAACCAAAGTGCAAATAGCTCTAATAAACCGTGATTGCTTGGTTACATAATGAACGTTTGAAACTATAAAAACGGCTATCGCAACAAACACGTCAACAAAGTTCAATCCGTTTGTTGAGAACCCCATGTAATCATAATGTTCTACTATAAAACTGACATATACATAGTTGAAGAGCAAAAAGATAATTCCGCCAAGAAGGAATTCTATAATTCCAGTAAAATCATTCAACTTAACGATATACTCTTTTGCCTTTCCCATCAGTTTATTGATGCACTAATTTTCTTTTCATACCCTGCTAAACAGAAAATTGCCACACTAAGGTATACGAGATAAGAAATGACTTCAAATAGCACTAAGTCTTTCAGAAATTCTTCAAATGACTGTTTCGGAAAAAAATAAAGGGAAAGCATTAGAGAGAAGTACACGGTTGGAAATATGAGAGCTAACTTCAACTGCTTAAGAGCCACAATCAACTGGCCAAAGGGGGAAACCATGAATTTTATTGCAAATCCGAATATAAGCACTGCTGATATTTTTCCGGAATAACTCCAGTCACCACCAAAAACCACGTCAAATATCCACTCTCCAAAAAAGAAGATCACTAGGATTGAAAGAGCAGATACCAATAATAATAATCCTGATACAATTTTGAATTCTTTCTTTAGAGACTCTCTCTTGTTTATCTTACTGGCAATACGCTGAAAGTAAACATTACTTAGTGTTACTGACAACAGTGAAAGAGGCACAAACAGATACTGTCTAGAAAAGTTATAGTACCCCGTTTCTTCAACCGTAAACAACAGTGTGATAATAAATACAGCCATGTAACCAGCTGAGTCATTCAAAAAGGATGAAACAACATTAAAACGAGGAAAATCTTTGTATTCTCTTGCAACTCTCTTGATATCTGGAAATGAAAGTTTAAACGAAAAATCACCCACACTGTATATCATAGCTATTATCACTATAATGTACACTAACCATCCAAAAAAGTAACCAAGAACGAGTCCTTGCTCCATTTGGAAGTAACCTAATAGCAGGGTAAACAAGGAAATTGACATTCCCTGAGTGACTTTAGCAACCGAATTCTGCTTGTACATTCGGTTACGGTTCATCCAAAAATTAAGTGGTTTATAAATGGCCATACACCACAATAGAACAGGTATAGTTAGTGCATACCATCCTAAACTTTGAATTTCTAACCATTCTAAGAGTGATGAATTACCGATAACAATCACAAGTAACACAGCAGATGCCACAATGAGTGAGATAATCCCCCCCAAGTGAACTAAAGATGTAGAATCTTCATTCTTCTCTGGTAGCATAACGGCTAAATCGTATCTACCACCTGCTACATTGGTAAGTGAACTTAATATGGCTGTGACAACGCCCAGTACCCCAAACTGAGCTGGGGTATACAACCTTGAGATTATGAATGAAAATAAAAGCGGTAAAGCAGATGCAATAAGTGCGCCTGAGAGTAGTGTAGAGAAATCTCGAACGAACTCATTTTTTAAAAGCCTTTTTACCGCCATTAAAGTTGTATAAAATCAAGCCTTTGAAACTTGGTTATTTTCCAATATATATTTCTCTCCTGATTCTTGACAAGTAGCTACTCCGTTTTCATCAAACTCTAAGCGGTGGCCGTACTCACTCATCCACCCTATCTGTTTGGCTGGATTCCCAACAACCAACGCATAATCAGGGATGGTCTTGGTAACCACAGCGCCAGCACCAATAAATGCAAAACGACCGATATCATGACCACAAACAATGGTTGCATTGGCTCCAATACTTGCACCTGTTTTTACCGTAGTTCTTTCGTATTGACCTCTACGATTTACCCCACTACGCGGATTCGTAACATTGGTAAACACGCATGATGGACCTAGAAATACATCGTCTTCACATGTTACCCCAGTGTAGATACTTACATTGTTTTGAACCTTTACATTGTTGCCTAAAACAACATCAGGTGAAACCACTACATTTTGACCAATGTTGCACTTTTCACCTAGTTTACATCCGGGCATAATATGAGAAAAGTGCCAGATCTTAGACCCGGCACCTATATCACAACCCTCATCCACTACTGCTGTTTCGTGAGCGAAGTATGTATTTTCCATCGTAACTTATTTTGCTACAGATACTGATCTCAACTCGCGAATTACTGTTACACGAACTTGACCAGGATACGTCATTTCTTGTTCAATTTGATTTGAGATCTTGAATGAAAGCTCTCCTGCCATTTGATCATTCACTTTCTCACTCTCTACCATTACGCGCAACTCTCTACCTGCTTGAATAGCATATGCTTTAGTTACACCGTCATAGCTCAATGCCAAGTTCTCTAAATCTTTCAATCGTTGTATGTACGACTCAACTACTTCTCGTCTTGCACCTGGGCGTGCACCTGAAATAGCATCACACACTTGAACGATAGGAGAAATTAAACTTGTCATTTCAATTTCATCATGGTGAGCTCCAATAGCATTACACACCTCTTTGTGTTCTCCATGCTTCTCGGCTAACTTCATTCCATAAATAGCGTGAGGCATTTCTGGCTCATCTTCTGGTACCTTACCTATATCATGCAGTAAACCTGCACGTTTCGCTAGTTTAGCATTTAAGCCCAATTCACTCGCCATAATAGCACATAAGTTTGCCACCTCACGAGAGTGTTGTAGTAAGTTTTGACCATATGAAGAACGGTATTTCATTCTACCAACCATTTTCACCAGTTCTGGATGCAAGTTGTGAATACCCAAATCGATTGCCGTACGCTTACCCGTTTCAATGATTTCTTCCTCAATACGCTTAGTGGTTTTACGCACCACCTCTTCAATACGTGCAGGGTGAATACGCCCATCAGTAACCAACTGGTGTAATGATAAACGTGCAATTTCTCTTCTTACTGGATCGAAACAAGAAAGGATAATAGCTTCTGGTGTATCATCTACAATTACCTCAACACCAGTAGCAGCTTCAATGGCACGAATATTACGTCCTTCACGCCCAATGATTCTACCCTTAATATCGTCACTTTCAATATTGAATACAGAAACAGAGTTTTCAATAGCATGCTCTGTTGCAACACGTTGAATTGATTGAATGACAATCTTCTTGGCTTCTTTGTTTGCGTTGATCTTTGCTTCATCAATGATTTCTTGAATCAACTGCATTGAGCTTGATCTAGCGTCTTCTTCTAATTCCTTTTTCAACTCTACAATGGCTTCATCTGCTGATAAACCACCCATGCTTTCGAGTTGCTCCACACGCTTGTTATGGATTTTTTCTAAGTCACTTTGTTTCTTTTGAACAATTGATAATTGCTTATCTAAGTTCGTTCTGATATCGTTTAACTGACGATCTTTTTTGTTGGCATCAGCTAATTTGTTGTTCAGGCTAGTTTCTTTTTGCTTAACGCGTTGTTCAGCATTTTGAACTTTCTCATTACGTTGCGAAATAACCTTCTCGTGCTCTTCTTTTAATTGCAAGAACTTTTCCTTGGCCTGAAGAATCTTTTTTTCCTTCTTCATTTCTCCTTCAGCCTCAGCTTCTTTGATGATATTGCTAGCCTTACCTTCTACAGCTTTTTTAAGAATCAGGTAAACAATCCCTGCTCCTACCGCTGAACCAGCTATACCACCAGTTAGAATACTCATTAAATCCATTCGATAAAATTCGTTTAAAAACCCACATAACTCCGCTTTAGTTTGAGTAAAATCCTGATAAGTACAGAAATTAGAGCCGCCAGCTTTCGCAACCTTCCAGTGTCCTCAAACGAGAATCCATTACCAAGTAATGTAAACAGGCCTGATTTTGATAACCTAAGCTTTGCTCTTAACGATTAAAGTGTTGATTTTACCAAACAGTGCGGAATCATGCGGGATTCGTTTTAGCTCACATAAGAGCTACTAATGATTAAGAACGTTCGTTTTCGTTCAAGTAACCTGCAATCCGTTGATTAAGCTTGTGAAGAGCTTCTGTTGTTTCGTTGAAAGCTATATCTCCTGCATCATTACGCTCTAACGCTTTATTTGCAAAGAAAAGTGCTGTCATGGCTAATAAGTCCTGTCTATCTCTTACGGCATAACTCTCTTCGAGTTCCCGCATATTTTCGTTGACCAACTTGGCCGCCTTACGAATTAATTCTTCCTCTTCACGCTTAATTTTAAGCGGATAAACTCGATTGCCCAGCGTAACTTTTATGTGAAGTTCGTCATCCATGTACTTCTATTTGTTTAGCATGGCTATGCACTCATCAACCTCTTTCACCAACTCACTTACCCTTTTCTTCAACTCTACTTTATCTTCTTGCTCTGCGGGTACACTGTTCGCTATTTTTAGCGCTTTATTCTCTTGTGTGAGTTGTTGGTTTAATTGAGCGAACTCTTCTAATTGTTTCGTTAGGTTATCGCGTTCTTGAACTAACTGATTAACTTGTTTTACGGAAGTTTCGTGTAAAGCAATGAGCTGATTTACTCTTTTCGTCAACGCAGCTAAAGCAATTTTGTAATCCTCCATGAACACTCTCGTCAGTCACCTGCAAATGTAACGAGTGTAAGCTAGTAAACAAATTTTTAACGGTGTGTTTGTGATAAGAAGCGGCACTGTATCTGTAGTAAGAGACATTCTGCCTTTAGATTTGTAATATGAGAATATGGAATTATTGCCTTTTGTGTGTTTGTTTACTCTTTGCTAGCGAACTAATTGCGCAAAAAAACTACCCGAAAAACTATTTCAGATCTCCAGTTGATATTCCGATCCGATTAGCAGGAAACTTTGGAGAAATTAGAAGCAACCATTTTCATGCGGGATTGGATATTAAAACAAATCAAGTGGAAGGGTTAAACATCTATGCTGCTGCTGAAGGATATGTTTCTCGTATTAAAATCTCCCTTTATGGGTATGGCAAAGTTCTATACATTACTCACCCTAATGGATATACAACGGCTTATGCACATTTGAAATCGTTCAATGAAACGATTGAGGATTATGTAAAAAACAGACAGTACCAACAACAGAAATATGAAATTGAAATATTTCCTTTAGCTAACGAACTAAAAGTAGAAAAAGGCGAAGTAATCGCATTATCAGGAAATACTGGTGGTTCTGGTGGCCCACATCTTCATTTTGAAATTCGAGAAACAGCTACACAAATTCCATTGAATCCTTTGCTATTCGGCTTTGCTATACAAGATAACATCAAGCCAATTTTGAAGACTATGTCTTTGTATCCGCTTAACGATACAAGCATAGTAAATGGTAATAATGAACCTTTACATCTTTCCTTAAGAGGAAGCAATGGAAATTATACAATTCCTTCTCCCATGAACTTAAGAGCAAGAGGAGTTATTGGAGTTGGACTAGAAGCTATTGATAAGTTAAACGGTGCTAGTAATAGGTGTGGAGTTTATAGTATAAAGCTCACTGTAGATGGAAAAACACATTATCGACATGAGATGGAAAAGATTCCTTTTGAGCTTTCTCGATACATCAACACACATGTAGATTACGAACAAGCCAAGAAAAACAGAAGACGAGTTCAGCGAAGTTTTTTACAAGCAAATAATCGGCTGAGCATATATACCGATATGGAATTAAGTGGGAAATTATTCTTCTCAACTTTTGGTCACGATTTAAACTACGTGGTGAAGGATGCTTATGGAAATACATCAACTGTTTCTGCATCTGTAAGTTTAGATACAATTTCACCAACGCCTAATGTCATGCATCAAGGTGAGTTAATATCATGTAAACAGCCTTACACATTCGAAACAGATTCAGCTACTGTTCATTTCAAGGCCAACACTTTTTACAACGATGTTTACTTCACTTACCAAAAAGAAAGCAAAAAGTCACCTTACCTGACCGATATTCATCACTTCCACAACCGTTACACGCCTTTGCATTCTCGCGCTAATTTTTCGATTAGTATAGAAGATGTACCTACCAATTTGCATCCGAAACTATATGCCGTTTCGCTTACTACAAAAGGAAAAGTATTGGCTCCTGAAGGAGGAACTGTTTCGAATGGATTCATTCATTTTAAATCGAGAAGTTTAGGCCCGTATAGTGTATTAGCCGATACGGCAAAACCTAAGATCACATTAGTTAAAACTGTTCAAGGAACAGGATCTGCAGGAAGCCTAGTTATTTTTAAAATCGCAGATAGAGAATCTGGAATCAAATCTTACAAAGGATATTTGAATAACCAGTGGATATTAATGGAATACGATAATAAAACAAGAGAGTTTTGGTATGAATTAGACCCAGCTCACAAAAAAGGAGAAAAACAACAACTGCGCATTGAAATCGTTGATGCAGTTGGAAATAAAGCAGAATATACCACCTCAATAAATTGGTAGATTTGTAAGCATATGCAAAAGTTAAGTGCCCTCATATTGTTCTTACTACTAAGTTCAGTTGGATTTAGCCAAAATGAAAACAAAAGCAACGACCTTATTCAGTTTAGTGGAGTTGTGTTAGAAGAAGATAGTCTCTCTCCTCTTCCGTTTACCGCTATAATCATTCGAAACTCATTTAGAGGAACTACTTCTGATATTTATGGCTATTTCTCTTTTGTAGCTGCGAAAGGAGATACTATTGAATTCTCGAGTATTGGATATGCCGATGAATATTTTGTAATTCCAGATACACTTTCTACGAACAGGTACTCTTTGATTCAACTAATGACTTCTGACACTTTCATGCTACAAGAAGTTCAAGTGTATCCTTGGCCAAGCAAATCTGAATTCAGAGAAGCATTTGTGAATCTAAACCTTAATAGAGCTCAACTTGAGCAAGCATTGACAAACTTAGATGATGAATCTATGAGAGCGCTTGCTGCCAACATGCCTATGGCAGATGGATCCTCGAATTTCAAGTACAGTCAAATTAATCGCAATAGTCAATTATATACTGCAGGCGGATATCCCTCTTGGACTATTCTAAATCCTCTTGCTTGGGCACAATTCATTGATTCTTGGAAAAAAGGAAAGTTAAAACAATAGCCATTTTTCTTGGCAATAATTGATTGTATACTCCGTTACCTACTGCGAATCAGATAACACTACCTTTGGGGCTTTTTGAAAACTGTGCTGTTAAAGAATATCATTAGTATCGGCTTATTGCTTTGCTCGGTTTTAGTAGCCTTTAGCCAAGAAAAAGCCACTGTAAAAGGAAGCATCTTTGATGATAATGGCTTTCCGTTAGGGAATGCTAACATTTTGATTGAAGGTACTGCCAACGGTACAGTAAGTACTCCTACGGGAACTTTCTCAATTCAAGTTCCTGCTAATAAAGATGTAACGCTGGTTACCACTTTTGTTGGGTTTGACACCATTAGATATTCAGTAAACTTACAACCGAATGAAGTTCATACTCATTCGTTCAATATGCAGTTCTCCTCAGAATCTATTGGCCAAGTAACCATTACAGACGAACGAACTCGACAAACTACAATGGTCAAGATTGACCCTAAATCATTAGATCAACTACCCTCCCCCAATGCTAGTTTAGAAAAAACACTGCTCTTTCAAGGATTAGGGGTTACTAGTAATAATGAATTAAGTTCTCAATACAATGTTCGTGGTGGGAATTACGATGAAAATTTGATCTACGTAAACGATGTAGCTGTTTACAGACCTTTTTTGGTTAGAAGTGGGCAACAGGAAGGGTTGAGTTTCATCAATCCAAAAATGGTTAGTAATGTAAACTTTAGCTCTGGTGGTTTTGAATCAAAGTATGGTGATAAAATGTCCAGTGTTCTAGATGTACAATATAAAGAACCAACAAGAAGGTTTGGTGGAAGTGCCGAAGTAAGTTTACTTGGAGCTAATGTGCATTTAGAAAACGCTTCTAAGAACTATCGTTTTACTCAAATACATGGATTCCGCTACAGAACAAATCAATACCTCTTGAACTCTCTGGAAACTCAGGGCGATTATCAACCAGAATTCCTAGATTATCAGAGTTACTTAACATACGATATCACTACTAATTGGGAAATAAATGGTTTTGTAAACTACGCTAAAAATACCTATCGTTTTGTGCCAGAAAATAGGACAACAGAATTTGGGACTATCAATGAAGCATTGCAACTCAATGTCTTTTTTGAGGGACAAGAAATTAATGCGTACGAAACCTTTGTAGGAGCAATTGGGTCTACTCACAATCCCACTGATGAACTTCAATTAAAGTTTATTGCTTCAGGAACAAGGTCTGTTGAAGAAGAACGTTTTGATGTAGAAGGTGCTTATCGTCTATCGGAACTAGATAGGGATTTAGGGTCAGACAATTTTGGAAATCCTCTTACTACTCGCGGTATTGGTGGCTTTTTAAATCATGCCAGAAACTTTTTAGATGTATACATAGCTTCTTTTGAACATAAAGGAACATACTACGGAAAAGGATATACTATTGACTGGGGAGCTAAAGGGCAGTACGAGCTAATTGAAGACGAGTTCAGCGAATGGCAAAACATAGATAGCTCTGGATTTTCTATACCGCAACAACAACCATTTCAACCACGTCCAACCATTGAGTTGTATGATGTTGTAAAAAGTGATAACGAAATAGAATCGAATCGTTTTACGGGATACGGACAATTTCGAAAAACGTTATCTATAGATTCCAACGAAATAGCCTTTAATGTTGGTGCAAGAGCTAATTACTGGAGCTTTAACGAGCAATTAGTTGGTGGCCCAAGAGCTTCTCTCTCTTGGAAACCAAACTGGAAACGAAACTTCTTATTTAAAGCAGCTTGGGGATATTATCACCAACCACCTTTCTATCGCGAGATGCGTAATCTTCAAGGTGAGATTAATCCTAATATTAAAGCACAAACATCTATTCATTACGTAGTAGGAATGGATTACGTATTCAATATCTGGAACCGTCCATTTAAACTACAAGCGGAAGCATATTACAAGCAATTGAAAAACTTGATTCCTTACGAAATAGACAACGTAAGAATTAGGTACTATGCCGAAAACAATGCCAATGGTTATGCCACCGGATTAGACTTAAAACTAAATGGTGAATTTGTTCCTGGTGTAGAGTCATGGATTAGCATGAGTGTAATGGGCACCGCTGAAGATATTGAAGATGATTTCTATTACAAATATTACGACTCTGATGGTAATAGAACCTATGTTGGAAATGTTGCACGACCACCTGTTGACTCGCAACGTGTTAATCCTGGTAACATACCAAGACCAACAGATCAACGTGTAAATTTCTCGCTCTTCTTCCAAGATTATTTACCAAATGACCCTACTACTAAAATGAACTTAAATATTGTTTTTGGAACAGGGTTACCCTTTGGTCCTCCATCTTACAATCGATATCAAGACACATTACGTATTCCTCCATATAGAAGAGTTGATATTGGCTTATCTAAGCAATTACTCAGACCAGAAAAGAATAAACGCAAACAACTTGGAACCGCTAAGGCTTTTAAGCACATAGACAATATTTGGTTAAACGTTGAAGTATTCAACCTACTCGCTATTAATAATACCATCTCATATCTCTGGATTAGAGATATATCGAATCGTCAATACGCCATTCCAAATTATCTCACCAGTAGGCAGGTAAATGTACGGTTGATTGTTGACTTCTAGATTAAAATACTTTCTCGCTACAGTTCTACCTTTTAGCTAAAAACAATACAAAAAAGCCCCCAATTAATCTTGGAGGCTACCTTTTTGTTATTGTTTCAAGAGGTTACTTCATTCGAACACTTTCTCTAATTTCTGGACCTAAGTATGCATCTAAAATACTGATGTATTCTTCTGTTGAGGTAAACTTAAAGCCACTCAAGAAAAACTCATTGAACAACTCGGCCATTCCAGAACCTTTTGAAAATGCAAAGCCAAACTTTTCATTACGTTCTGTCATTACATTGTGCATCTTAATTGGCATCTCATCTCTCACTTTCCATCTCCAAAAAGTAATCAAGTCAATCATTGCATAATATTTAGAATCACTTTTAAGCATCTCCTCCATTTCATCAACAGTCTCAACGTACTTCACAATCATGTCAGGAAAATACATCGCTTTAATTTCCTTCAACTCCTCTTCATGCGTTGTTCCTTTACGAACAAGAGCTACCATTCCGTTAAATACTTCTGGAAGTTCATTGTATGAACGTAAACTATGAACAGACATTCCTGTGATTAAAACAGATGCATTCTTCAAGTATGGCTTAGAAAAGTCTACCTCTTCTTTTCTATCTTTTGTAATAGTAATGCTTGCGGCAGTTACGGAACTCTTTTCAGAAACTGTAGCCTTATATGCTTCATCAAAAGATTTCTCTTCGACATAAGTAAAGGAAATATCCATGTTTTTTTGATCCTTCAACCATTTTTGAAAATGATTCAGGATATCAATTTCAATTCCTTTCAGCTTATTGCTTTCTTCGAAAGCATAAGGGTATTCCTTCAAATAGTGTACTGTTAGCTCTTTGTTTTCTTGACTAATAGCCGAAAACACACCACTAAATAAAAAAGCAAGAAGGATAATTGAACTTCTCATAGTCAGTAATTTAGGTTTCAAACAATTTGAAGGCAAAACTACTATTACTACAAACTCAGTTTTTATGAGAAGCCTACTCTACTGTTAAATGAATATTAAGTAAGACTGGGTTTCACTAAACTCTCTGGACGCTCTTGGTAAATCCGCTCAATAATGTCTACCACTTTCAATCCTTCGAGTGCGTTTGCCGTAATTGTGTCTTTCCCTTCTAATACATTAACCACATTTTCTATCACATAATGATGATTAGCTGCACTTCCCTTGAAAGGTCCATAGTCATTAGGAGGATTTGTTGGAGGCAATTCAGGCTGAACGTAATTATCTATGTGACAATATTCAATTTCATTCATGTACTGTCCACCAATTTTTAATGATCCGTTTTCAGCTACAACGGTAATTGAACTCTCCATGTTCTTACCCCATACCGCAGTTGAGAAATTAATTGTTCCTAAACCTCCGTTCACAAACTCGAAATTCACAAAACCAGAATCTTCGAATTCGGTATTAGTTTCATGAGTAAAATCGTTAAAGTTTCCTTTGATGTTTTGTATATCTCCGAAAATCCAATACATAATATCTATAAAATGGCTAAACTGGGTATACAAAGTTCCTCCATCTAAATCCAACGATCCTTTCCAACCACCAGGCTTGTAGTATCTATCATCCCTATTCCAATAGCAGTTAATTTGCACCATATGAATATTCCCAAGAATATCATCTTCTACTAATGATTTTAGCCATTTACTTGGAGGACTATATCTGTTTTGCTTTACAACAAATACCTGACGAGACATTTGCAAAGCTTTGAAGATTACCTCTTCGCATTTAGCTTTACCTAACCCCATTGGCTTTTCAATAACCACGTGCTTCCGATTCTCCAAACATTCTAAGGCCTGATCTGCATGCAAGCCATTTGGTGTACAGATATTTATGATTTCTACCTCCGTACTTTGAATGAGTTCTTCGATTGAAGAAAAGAACGGTACTCCAACAGGAAAAAGTTCATGCTTTTGAACATCATTATTATTATCAACTATTCCAACTAATTCAATCCCTGGATACTCATTGATAATTGTGGCATGTCTTCTTCCTATGTGGCCAAAACCTACTACGGCAAACTTCATATAAAACGCACTTATTTTCTGAAAGAAATTAACGTCTAATTTCTTATATATTTGTCTCAAATCTTCAAAAATATAGGAAATGGCTAGATCTAAAGGTTTAACACCAGGCTTAATTGTTGCCAAGTTTCGTGAAAACCAAAACAACAATGGCACTTTAAAATCATTATTCGCAGGCCAGCTACTTGGAAAATTTGAAACTCGCGAGCTTGATGGGTTAATCAAATCTATCGAAAAAGAGAAAGCTCGTAGAGAAGAAAGCGAGATTCAAAAATTGAAAGAATTGCTAGAAAGCAAAGGTTTTGAAGTAACTAAAAAATAGTTCTTCTCTTACCAACAAAGTATTAAAAAAGCCCGATGATATCATCGGGCTTTTTTATTTTATAGCGACAAGTTTTATTACTTAATCTCTAACAACTCTACATCAAAAATTAATGTAGCATATGGTCCAATTTGGCCACCAGCGCCTCTTTCTCCATATCCTAGGTCGTAAGGAATAAAGAAGCGATATTTCGATCCAACGGACATTAGTTGAACACCTTCCGTCCAGCCTTTAATAACCTGGTTTAAACCAAATGTAGCCGGTTGACTGCGCTGAACAGAACTATCAAAAACAGTCCCATCGATTAATGTACCATGATAATGAACAGTTACTTGATCAGTAGCCTTTGGCTTCGCTCCTTCGGCTTCAGTCAATACTTCATACTGCAATCCACTTGCGGTTGTAGTAACTTCTGCTCTTTTACCATTTTCTTCTAAAAACTCTCTTCCTACCGCTTTCATTTTTTCAGCTTTTACTGCTTGGATTTTAGCAAAATAATCTTGCAACATCTGACTGGCCTGTTCAGGTGTAATTTTGGTAGAATCTCCACCAAACACATCTTCAAATCCTGCTTTTACTGCGTCAGCATTTACACTATCCAAACCTTGTACCTTCAAGTTTTCGGCAATATTTACACCTAAACTGTAGCTTATTGAATCTAGCTCGTTTGATAAATCCATTTGTTCTTTTTTCGCTTTTTTTCCTTTTCGCTTTCCTTTACTCTGAGCACTAACTTCAGTGACAAAGAATAAAGAAACAACGATAACTATCCATGTAAATCTCATGGTAAATTAACTTGCTGCATTAATATCAATCAACTCAACTTCAAACACCAACGTAGAATACGGAGGTATGTTTGGTCCAGCTCCTCTTTCTCCATATCCTAAGTTGTAAGGAATGTAGAACTTATACTTTGACCCTTTGTTCATTAATTGAACTCCTTCTGTCCAACCAGGAATAACTTGATTTAAACCAAATGTAGCTGGCTCACCTCTTTCAACAGAACTATCAAAAACACTTCCATCTAATAAAGTTCCAGTATAATGAACAGTTACTTGATCTGTTGCTACTGGGTTACTTCCTTCTCCTTCTTGCAATACTTCGTACTGTAAACCTGAAGCTGTGGTTGTTACTTCTGGGCGAGCACCATTTTCAGTTAAGAAGGCTTGTTCTTTCTCTTGCGCTTCTGCTCTATCCTTTTCCATCTTTCTTTCTTGCAATTGACGGAAGTAAGTCTGCAAGAACTGCATAGCTTCTTGCTCACTCATTATTGTATTGCTATCCCCTGCCATAACTGCTTTTGCTGCCGCAGCCATTGCATTTTCATTCAAGCCCTCTAGACCTTGATTCTTTGTGCTAGACGCAATGTTTATTCCTAATGCATATCCTACGCTATCAGCTTCCGTAGCTAATTGGCCATTAAATCCTGATTGAGATGGTTGATTACAAGATGCTAATCCTGCAATAGCCAATCCTCCAAGGATGATGTTACGATTTTTCATATTGATTATTCTCAGTTTTAGACGGACGAAAATACACTTTATAAAATGCTATGCTTCAACTGGTCTTCCTTATTCTACATACCTCGTTCTTTCTTGATAGAATCGTATGCATTTTGAACTTGTTGAAACTTCTCTTTAGCTGCTTTTTGAAATTCTTCACCTAATGATGCCACCTTATCTGGATGATATTTTACTGCCATTTTACGGTATGCCTTTTTAACCTCATCATTGGTAGCCGACTTCGGAATTTCAAGAATATCATAGTGCACTTGAGGGTCTTCTTTGGCTCCAAACATCGCATAAATGGACTGAAAGTCTTTTTGACTAATCCCTAGATATCTGGATATCGTGGACAAGAGATTCACTTCTGATTGACTCAAGTCGTGATCTGCCTTTCCTATTCCCACTAAGTAGTGCAACAATTGCAGACGCATTGGATGAGTCATGTGTTGTTTAATTTGTAAACATACCTGACGAACCGAAACATCATGTTCTAATACTTCCCGCAGCATTTGAACCAAGTCTTTGGCTTTTTCATCCCCAAACTGATTGACTAAAAACTGTTTTACATAGTTCAATTCAGATTTCATCACCTTACCATCAGCCTTCATAACAGCTGCAGATAAAATCACCAAACTAATTCCAAAATCTCCTGGACGAGTTTCTTGATGCGCTCTACTTCGTTGCTCTCCACTCCCCCTGTTTCCCGAAGCTCGATATCGTTCGTCAATATCAGAAGCATTATCAAATAACGAACCTAAAACGAATCCTGCAATTCCTCCTATTGGGCCACCAACAGCCCATCCGAGTCCACCTGCAATCCACTTAGCATATTTAGACATGAGTTATGTTTTTTGTTTTTCTGAAATAAATGCACCTATCAAAGCACCAACCAAGAACCCCATGTAAAAGACTCCACTTATTGCAATGAATATAGCAAGCGCTTGAGTAAAAGGGTGCGTAGGATATATATCTCCGTACCCCAAAGTAGTTAATGTAACG
>DIYR01000141.1 GCA_002429085.1 Flavobacteriales bacterium UBA6049 | reverse complement strand
ATTGAGTTCTTATTATGGGGACAAGATTTAAATCCAGGTGGCGATTACTCTAAAGCAGGGGTAAGAAGCTATACTGATTTTGTGGATGGTCAAGCTGATAATGCTGATAGAAGAGGTCAATACATTAAAATCTGTGCAGATTTAGTTGTAGATCACCTAGAAGACATGAAGAATGAGTGGGCTGATGGAGCTAACAATTACCGTTCTTCATTTGAGTCTGCTCCAGTAGACCAATCATTGGCTAACATCATGAAAGGTATCAGTATCTTAAGTAAAGGTGAATTAGCTGGTGAAAGAATTTTCGTTGCTATCGATAACCAAGATCAAGAAGATGAGCACTCTTGCTTTGCAGATAACACGCACCGCGATATCGTTACAAATGCACAAGGTATTATGAACGTATTTTTCTGTAGAAACTCTTCGGTTAACTTCACAGGAGACTACTCTTTATTCACATTAATTGGAACACAAGATGCTGCGTTGGCAACTGAGTTGAGCGGTTTAATTTCAGGTTCTGTAACACAAGCAGAAGCTATGGATATTCCATTTGATAAAGCATTAACTAACCCTGCAGGTAGAGCTAAATTACAAGCACTTGTAACAAACCTACAAACTCAAGGAGATAAATTAGTTGAAGCGGGTGCTAAAGTTGGCGTAACTATTTCTGCTGACTTACCTGAATAATTTTTTATAACACAAACAGCATGCAACAGATAAAAAGGGCACTTCTATTCAGCCTAGCTGTAGGAAGTTTTATCGCATGCCAAAAAGATGACGATTCCGACCCAGTAGTGAGTCAAGAATCAGAATTACTCGCAGGGACCTTCTCAGTTTATGATGAAGGTCCCAATGCGTTTGGGCATGCCGGTGATCCATTAAGTTCACAAAACGAATTACTCTTTTTTGTTGGGAACTCGTTTTTTAACCAAAACTGGGTAATGTACGGGGCCTCCACCACTGCAAGAGATGGCTTGGGACCAACTTTTAACGAGCGCTCGTGCTCTGGCTGCCACTTTAAAGATGGCCGTGGTAGACTACCAGAATTTGATGGAGAAAGAGGAACAGGATTCCTCATAAGATTGAGCATTCCTAACCCCCAAGGAGTTGGCTCAATTGATGATCCTGTATATGGCGGGCAATTACAAAACCAATCTATACAAGATTCTATTGTTCCAGAAGGACAAGTAAACGTAAGCTTCGAAAATAGCACAGGTTCTTATCCAGATGGCACTACCTATTCGTTGAGAAAACCAGTCTATACGTTCAGCAATTTAGGATATGGTGCAATGAGCCCCGATATCGAAGTTTCTGGCCGTGTGGCCAACCAAATGATTGGGTTAGGGTTATTAGATGCAATAGCTGAACAAGATATTTTGGCCAATGTAGATGAAGGAGATGCCGATCAAGATGGTATCTCTGGTAAAGCCAACTACGTATACGATATTGAGAAAGATGAAATAGCCTTAGGTAGATTTGGATGGAAATCTAGCATGCCAAATGTTACCCAGCAATCTGCAGGTGCATTTTTAGGAGATTTGGGTATTACTTCTTACCTATTTCCATTCAATAATTGTCCATCTCCACAAAACGATTGCGACCAAGCTGCCTTTGATACTGCTGGCCCAGAAATAGAAGATGACGATTTAAAGAAAGTGGCTTTGTATAGTTCTACACTAGCAGTTCCGGTGCGCAGAAACTACATGGATGCAGATGTTATTAATGGCCGTAAGATCTTCTCTCAATTAAAGTGTAACTCCTGCCATATAGATAGTTATGTAACTGGAATACATGATGAAATTCCTGAGTTATCAGGTATCGAAATTCATCCATATACAGATTTATTATTACATGATATGGGCGATGGTTTAGCAGATAACCGACCAGATCATTTAGCAACAGGTAATGAATGGCGTACTCCTCCATTATGGGGAATTGGGTTATTTGGTGTTGTAAATAAACACACCACTTATTTGCACGATGGTAGAGCGCGAAACATAGAAGAAGCAATTCTTTGGCATGGTGGTGAGGCAGAAGAAATTAAAAACTCATTCAAGGCTTTGTCTAAAACACAAAGAAGTCAGTTAATTGCATTCTTAAATTCTTTGTAGTGTATGAAGTGGCATTGGTTTATCTGTATTGTATTGCTGGCATTAGTAGGTTGTAAAGATGATGAGGATGATACGTCTAACAGTATATCAAACAACATTCGCCAACAAGAAATTGAACAAATTGTAGCAAATCAAATTCTGCCTGATTTCTCTGAAGCATCTGCAGATGCCCAGTTATTTACCAGTGTTGTAGCCTCGTTTCATCAAAATCCAACGGTAGAATCATTAGAGAAATGTCGTGAAACGTGGGCACAACTAGCCGCAAGTTGGATGGAACTTACACCAACTGAAGTGGGTGCTGCTCGTTACACCTTCATCTATTCTAAAATCTATGGTTTTCCATGTAACACAGAGAAAATTGATGGCATCACAAGCACTCAAAACACTAGTGAAACGGCAATTAATGCCCCATCTGATGCTAGAGGTCTTGCCACAATAGAATACTTGTTATTTGGTAACGAGCAAGGCGAGCAGATTCTATTTTTAAATCAAGATTTTCGTCTTGACTATTTGTTAAACACAGCTGAAGCATTAGAAAAAAACATAGAAGAGTTAAATACTTTTTGGAAAGATGATTATGCCAATACTTTCTCTAAAAACGAAGCTACTGGTACTTCTGAACCAGTCTCTCTTTTATTCAATGGAATGACTATCTCGTTAGAGAATTTGAAAAACTACGAATTAGGAGACCCATTAGGTTTAACGGGTAGTGCACCTAATTATGAATTGCAAAGAGCTTGGAGAAGTAACCATAGTAGACTATTAATAGTAAAACAGTTAACAGGTTTACAAGAACTATTTGGAAATGGAAACCAAGGTTATGCAGGAATGATAAGAGCTATGAACTTAGGTCATTCGGAATCTTTAGCCAAACAAGTAGAAGAAGCTTTTAGTTTAACCATAGAAAAAGCGAATCAAACTCCAGACAACTGGAACGCTGCCATGCAAACTAACGATCAATCGTTAATTGATCTCCACACCCAATTGAAAGAGTTAATTCGTTTAATGAAATCAGATGTTGCCTCTCACCTATCCATTACCATTACATTGAGCGATGCAGATGGTGACTAATACTTGATCACTTCCACACAACATAAAATCCCGAAAAAGAAATTCTTTTTCGGGATTTTTTATTTCCAACACCCATTAAATCAAACCATTGAGATGTGATATTTGTTAAATTTTTGTATGCATGCATAATTTTCTCTCTTCAAATTTAGTATGCATGCATACCTTTTTCTATTTTTGAGAGGAATGAAAGCAGAAGAAACAATAGATTTTCCCATCCGCTGGGCTTGGCATAGAATTTCACGCATCTACAATCTAGAAGCTGGAAAGCATGGCATCACCATGTCAATAGGCTATTGCTTGCTCAATATAGATAGAAAAGACGGAACACCTTCAACAAAACTAGGCCCAATGATGGGCATGGAATCTCGTAGCTTAACAAGAACACTTAAAACCATGGAGAACATGGGGCTAATTGAACGAAGAGCAGATAAGAAAGACAAACGCATGGTGCGCATTTTCTTAACGCCCTTTGGTATTGAGAGCAGAGAGATTTCTAGAAACACGGTAATTCAATTCAACGAAGCTGTAAAAGCAGGTTTAACCAAAAAAGAACAAGAACAGTTCTTTCACATTATGGGTAAGATCAATCGCACGCTTGATGCGAACAACATATTTGAACAAAAAATACTGAACACATAAAATCAACATACACTCATGTCAAGAAGAACAATCAATAAAGTTGCAGTACTCGGATCGGGGGTAATGGGTTCTCGAATCGCGTGTCATTTTGCCAACATCGGTTGTGAAGTGTTGTTATTGGATATCGTTCCAAACGAAGCAAAAGAAAGCAGTAAACCTGCCGAAAGAAATGCCATCGTGAACAATGCTTTAAAATCTACACTAAAAAGCAACCCTTCGCCAATCTACAAGAAATCATTTGCTAATCGCATCGAAACAGGAAACTTTGATGACGATCTTTCAAATATCTCTGATTGCGATTGGGTAATTGAGGTTGTTATAGAGCGCTTAGATATCAAAAAACAAGTGTTCGATAACGTAGAAAAGTATCGTAAGCCAGGTACATTAATTACATCTAACACATCTGGTATTCCTATCCACATGATGTTAGACGGAAGAAGCGATGATTTCAAAAAGCACTTCTGCGGAACGCACTTCTTTAATCCACCACGCTATTTAAAGTTGTTGGAGATTATTCCAACACCAAGCACTGATCCTGTGGTTACTGAATTCTTGATGGATTACGGTAAAAAGTACCTTGGTAAAACAACCGTATTAGCCAAAGATACTCCTGCGTTTATTGCAAATAGAATTGGAGTATTCAGCATCATGGCTCTTTTCCACCAAGTAGAAGAAATGGGATTAACCATTGATGAAGTTGATAAGCTAACAGGACCAGTATTAGGAAGACCAAAATCTGCAACATTCAGAACAGCAGATGTTGTTGGCTTAGATACGTTGGTTTTGGTTGCAAATGGTTTGAAAGAAAACACGCCAAACGATGAAGCCAACGACTTGTTTACACTCCCTGGCTATGTACAGCACATGGTTGATAATAATTGGCTGGGTAGTAAAACAAAGCAAGGTTTCTACAAAAAGACAAAAGGTGAAGACGGCAAGAAACAAATCTTATCACTCAACCTTAGTTCTTTAGAGTACGAGCCAAAAAAGAAAGCAAAATTCGCCACACTAGAGGCTACTAAATCCATCGATAAACTGGCAGACAGAATGCCTGTTTTATTTGGTGGAAAAGACAAAGCGGGTGAATTCTACAGAAACTCTTTCATTGGATTATTCCAGTATGTAAGTAATCGTATTCCTGAGATTGCTGATGAGCTATACAAAATTGACGATGCACTTCGTGCTGGTTTCGGATGGCAACAAGGTCCATTTGAAGCATGGGATGCAGTAGGATTTGATACCGCATTAGCAGCCATGGAAGCTGCTGGTAAAAAACCAGCTCAATGGATTTACGACATGAAAGAAGCTGGAATAACAAGCTTCTATACTGTGAAAGATGGAGTGAAGATGTATTATGATATTCCTAGCAAGTCATACAAGGCTATTCCAGGTTTAGAAGACATCCTCAACCTTGAAATCATCAGAGAAAACAACGTTCTATGGCAAAATGCAGGTACTACCATTACTGATATAGGTGATGGAATTATCAACTTGGAGTTCCATACAAAGATGAACACTATTGGTAGTGAAATCATTCAAGGTATTAACAAAGCCATTGATATGGCCGAAGCCGATTACAAAGGTTTGGTAGTATCTAACAACGGAGACAACTTCTCTGCTGGAGCCAATGTTGGTATGATCTTCATGTTTGCAGTAGAACAAGAATACGATGAACTAGACTTCGCAATTAGAAGCTTTCAAAACACCATGATGAGAGTTCGCTACTCAGATATTCCAGTAGTAGTTGCTCCTCACAATATGGCACTTGGTGGTGCCTGCGAAATGAGCATGCATGCAGATAAGGTAGTAGCTCATGCTGAAACATACATGGGGCTCGTAGAATTTGGTGTTGGACTAATCCCTGGTGGTGGCGGAACTAAAGAGTTTGCTCTACGATTCAACGATGAATTACATGAAGGAGATATGCGCATTAATCAGTTAAGAAACAGATTCTTAACCATTGGTCAAGCAAAAGTTTCAACATCAGCATATGAAGCATTCGAATTAGGTTATTTACGCGAAGGAGTTGATGAAGTAATTGTAAGTAGAGATCATCAATTGGCATACGCAAAACGTGCTGCATTGAACCTTTACGATAAAGGATATACTCGTCCGGTTAAACGTAAAGACATTAAAGTAATGGGGAAAGAAGGACTTGGTATTGTTCACGTAGGTGCAAACAGTATGATGTCTGGAAACTACATTTCAGAACACGATCAACACATTTCAGAAAAACTAGGTTACGTGCTATGTGGGGGCGACCTAAGTTCAATAACAGAAGTTGACGAACAGTATTTACTCGATTTAGAACGTAAAGCTTTCTTAGAGTTATGTACTAAACGCAAAACACTTGAAAGAATTCAAAGCATACTAACCACAGGTAAGGTGCTAAGAAACTAGGTTTTATAGACATAAGAAAGTAGAATTCAGATATTAGAAATTAGTATTGAAGATTAAATGAGCTTGAAAGGCTGTACGAAAACACAAATTCTAATCACTAATATCTAACAACTTAATACTAGTAAATAATGGACGCATATATAGTAGCAGCAAAAAGATCAGCAGTTGGAAAAGCTCCAAGAGGTCTTTTCCGATTCATGAGACCAGATGATTTAGCAGCATCGGTAATCAAAGGAATGTTGGCCGATCTTCCAAATTTAGATAAAGAGCGCATTGATGACGTAATCGTTGGAAATGCCACGCCAGAAGCAGAGCAAGGATTGAATATTGGTAGAATGATCTCACTAATGAGTTTAGATACCGTTAAAGTTCCTGGAATGACAGTGAATCGTTACTGTTCCTCTGGCCTCGAAACAATTGCCATTGCAGCATCAAAGATTCACGCAGGAATTTCAGATTGCATTATTGCAGGTGGCGTTGAAACCATGTCTCCTATCCCATTTGGTGGGTGGCGAATTGTTCCAAATGCTGAAGTAGCAAAACACACACCAGATTGGTATTGGGGAATGGGACTTACAGCAGAAGCTGTGGCAAGAGAGTATAAAGTTTCTCGTGAAGATCAAGATGAGTTTGCTTACAACTCTCACCAGAAAGCAATCAACGCCATTGAAAACGGGTACTTTAAAGATGGGATCATTCCTATTGAAGTAGAAGAAGTTTTCTTGAAAGATGGAAAACGTGCAACAAGAACCTATACAGTTGATACAGATGAAGGTGCTCGTAAAGACACAAATGCCGCTAAATTAGCTAAGCTTCGTCCAGTATTCGATGCAAAAGGAAGTGTAACAGCTGGTAATGCATCTCAAACATCTGATGGTGCTGCATTCGCGGTCGTAATGAGCGAAAAAATGGTGAATGAACTAGGCCTCACTCCTATCGCTAGATTAAGATCGTATGCTACGGTAGGTGTTGAACCTCGTATCATGGGAATCGGTCCAGTAGGAGCTATTCCAAAAGCCATCAAAATGGCAGGATTAACACAAAGCGATATTGAGTTGATTGAGTTAAACGAAGCTTTTGCATCTCAATCACTAGCAGTTCTTAGAGAACTAGACCTAAATCCAGATATCGTAAACGTAAATGGTGGAGCTATTGCTTTAGGTCACCCGCTTGGATGCACTGGAGCAAAATTGAGTGTGCAGTTGTTCGATGAAATGCGCAGAAGAAATCAGAAATATGGAATCGTAACAATGTGTGTTGGAACAGGTCAAGGCGCAGCCGGAGTTTATGAATTATTGAACTAAGTAAAGAACCAGATATGAGTACAGAAGAGAATAAAAAAGCACTGATGGGAGGTGAATTTCTCATCAGAGAATCAGAAGCAAAAGATATTTTCATACCAGAAGATTACGATGAAGAGCAACGCATGATTGCTCAAACTTGTAAAGACTTTTTAGCTCAGGAGGTTACTCCCAATTTAGATAGAATTGATGCATTAGAAGAAGGGCTTATGCCTTCTATTCTAGCCAAAGCTGGTGAACTCGGAATTTTAGGGGTTTCAGTTCCTGAAGAATATGGCGGTTTCGGAAAAAACTTCGTAACCTCTATGCTTTCTGCTGAGGCTACAGGAGCTGGCCATTCTTTCTCAGTGGCAATTTCAGCACACACAGGAATCGGAACCTTACCTATTCTTTACTGTGGTACCGAAGATCAAAAAGCGAAGTACATTCCAAAATTGGCAAGTGGTGAATTCAAAGGTGCCTACTGTTTAACGGAACCTGGTTCTGGTTCTGATGCCAATTCTGGTAAAACAAAAGCTGTTTTAACAGATGATGGAAAACACTATGTAATCAATGGTCAAAAGATGTGGATTACCAATGGTGGCTTTGCTGATGTGTACACCGTATTTGCTAAGATAGATGATGACGAAAACTTAAGTGCATTTATTGTAGAAGCAAACTCCGATGGAATTTCATTGAATCCCGAAGAAAAGAAAATGGGAATTAAAGGGTCTTCTACACGTCAAGTATTCTTTAACGATGTAAAAGTTCCTGTTGAAAATTTATTAGGTGAACGACAAGGTGGATTTAAAATAGCGTTGAACATCTTGAATATTGGTCGTATTAAATTAGCTGCAGCCGTTCTGGGTGGAGCCAAAGGAACCATTGATTGTTCAATCAATTACTCTAACGAGCGCAAGCAATTTGGAAGACCTATTTCTAAGTATGGAGCAATTAAAGATAAAATTGCAAAAAGTGCGATTAAGATCTTTGCATCAGAATCTGCAACCTATAGAGCAGCACAAAACATTGACGACAGAATTCAGTCATTGATTAACGATGGCATGGATAAATCTGAAGCTACCCTAAAAGGTATTGAAGGATACGCTGTTGAATGCGCCATGCTAAAAGTTCACGCATCAGAAGTACTAGATTACACTGTAGATGAAGCTGTTCAGGTATATGGTGGCATGGGGTATTCTGCTGAATCCCCGGTAGAGCGTGCATATCGTGACTCTCGTATCAACCGAATCTTTGAAGGTACAAACGAAATCAACCGTATGCTAACGGTAGATATGATGTTGCGTGCAGCCATGAAAGGAAAACTAGACTTAATGGGACCTGCTCAAGCAGTTGCTGGTGAGTTAATGGGTATTCCTGACTTTGGTGAACCAGAGACAGACTTCTTTAAAGTTCACCGCAAATACGTTCAAAATTTCAAAAAAGCAGTATTGATGGTTGCTGGCGCAGCAGCTCAAAAGCTGATGATGGAGTTAGCAAAAGAGCAGGAAGTATTGATGAATGTTGCTGATATGTTGATTGAAACATACGCTGCTGAAAGTGTGCTTCTAAGGGTAGAGAAGATTGCAGAAAAAGGTGGAGATGAGCAATTCGAATTAAAGAAAGACATGGCTCAAGCTTACATTTTTGATGCAGCAGAAAAAATCAATCAAAGCGGACGCGAAGCCTTAATGAGTTTTGCTGAAGGTGATGAGTTACGAATGATGTTAATGGGTATGAAACGTTTCACAAAAATGGAACCTTTTAATATCAAACAAACTAGAAGGAATGTGGCTGAAGCATTAATTGCCGAGAACCGATATATATTCTAAAAAAGCTGTTGTTTAGTTTGCCTGACTAAACTGTAAAGGCCTCATCCATTCGTGGTTGAGGCCTTTCTTATATTATGCTATTCCTACGCCTTTACATAATGATGCTACAGGATAACCCTTTTTGTACTTTTACCGCAAATTGTTTAACTTTTTATTCTAATGAAAATCTATCAATTCTTAGCCCTTTTTCTTTTTCTATCTATTGGTCAAGTTTCTCTTGCTCAAAAATTTGAAATTTCACCAATGGGTGGCTTTAATTTTGGAGGAAAGCTACCAACTACCCGCGGAGATTTACGTGTAAGAAATAATGGTGAGTGGGGACTCATAGCAAGCTATCGCATCGATAAAATTGCAAACATTGAACTCTCATATACAGGAATAAGTACCACTATTGAACATGACATTAGAAACTCTCCTGATATTAGCTATGGCGACTGGTTAGTAAGTTACTTAATGATCGGGTCAACAAAAGAACTAAATAGCACAGCTAAACTTAGGCCATTTGGTAACTTTAGCCTTGGTGCAGTATGGTTTGATCCTGCCAGTAATTTTTACGATGATGAATGGAGATTTGCTTTTTCAGCTGGAATCGGGGTCAAGTATTTCATTTCTGACAGAGTTGGATTGAGACTTCAAACTAGACTTCTTTCTCCCCTCTATGGGGCAGGAGTTGGCGTTTCTTGTGGAACTGGAAGTGGCTGTGGAGCAAGTGTTGGTTCTACGTCTTTGTTTTTATCTGGTGATGTGTCAGGAGGGCTCATTATTGCAATTGAATAACCTTAAATCTTATGGCTAACGACATCTGGGATGAAATTGGCCACAACACCTTTTTCAAACTAATCAAGCAAAGTGAAAGTGCCCATAAAATGGGTCACTGGATTTTTGATTTGGTTCAGCCTCGTATGTATTGGACTCAAGGTATGTACGATATTCATGAAGTAACAGACTTTGAGGTAACCTCTTTTGAAGAAGCCATCGCATACGGCACTGAAGAATCTCGTAATAGAATTACAGAAGATTTAGCTAAATGCATAGCTGGTAAAAACGCAGTAGACGAGGTTTATAGAATTATTACTCCTACTGGGATTCCAAAGTGTGTCCGACTAGTAGCCAACCCTATCATAGAAAACAACGAAGTATCTCGTCTGTATGGCACTTTAACCGACATCACCAAACAACGAAAAGTTCTAAATCATCTTGAATTTAACAAGCATATTTTAGGAGGCATTTCTGAAGCAGTTTTTGGAGCTGATATTGATGGTTCTATATTATACTGGAATGAATCTGCAGAAATACTATTTAGAGTATCTCTAGATGACGCAATTAAGAGTTCAATTACTGAGATAGGGATTTCAGAGAGAATTAGCGATTTTATAAAAGCATATAAGAGCGGCTCTAGAAGTAATTACTCTTTTGTTTGGAGTTTTGTGCAAGAAAGTGAGCAGGTACTGTACATTGACACTACTCTCTCGCCAATGCTCAATGAAGATTTAGAGGTTTCAGGTTTCATTGGAATTTCAAGAAATATTACCGAACTCAAACAGCGTGAAATTCGAATTAATGAGTTAGTTGAAGAAGTTCAAAAAAGAGAATCGAAATACAAAACACTTATTGATAATGGTGAAGATGTTGCTTGCATTATAACTGAAGAAGGGATTATAGAATACATATCAGAAAATGTTTACTCTGTCATTCAAAAGAAACCAAGTGATTTAATCGGCACACCCTTTTTTGACCATATACTTGATGAATACTTAGACCTCAACCGAAAAAATCTAGAATGGGTACTTGTTAACCCAAACAAGTTGTTCAAAACAGAGCAACAAATTCAAAAAGCAAATGGCGAGAAAATCTGGATTGAATCAGTCTCACGCAATTTGCTTGATGACCCTAATATACGCGGAATTATATCCACATTTAGAGATATCACCCACAAAAAACACTTTATTCAAAAGCAGCAACAAGCTCTTCTATTAGCCGAAGAGATGACCGCAATGAAAACAAATTTCTTGGCAACTATGAGTCATGAGATTAGAACTCCTTTAAATGGAATTCTAGGAACTGCAGAACTCATGGAATTGGAGGCTGTCTCTGATAGTATTAAAGAGTTAGTAGGTATTCAAAAAGAAAGTGGTTATCGTCTACTTAATACTCTTAATAGCATTCTGGCTATGACTAAGCTAGAAGCAGAAAATGAAGACGCTCAATTGAATATTGTTTCCATCAGTCACTTGTTTGATGAAACGTACAGTCTCTATCAAGCCAAAGCCAAGTTAAAAGGGCTCAATTTATCTGTTAAAAGACCAGATACTATTCATGTAAAAGCCAATTTAGGTATGCTTTCGCAGTGCATCAACAACCTAGTTGACAACGCATTGAAGTTCACAAAAAAAGGAACTATCAGTATGCATGCGTACAGAGACAAGAAACATGTCATCATTGAAGTAATTGATACAGGCATTGGTATATCTGAGAAAGCCCAAGAACGAATCTTCGAACCATTCTGGCAAGCTCAAATGGGACAGACTCGCCAATATCAAGGCACAGGATTAGGATTATCTATTGTAAAACGATACGTTGAGTTCATTGGTGGAACCATTCAACTTAGCAGTAAAGTAAACGCTGGTTCCATTTTTCAAATTAACTTACCTGCTGTAAATACTGATTGAGAATGATTCGTGCGCTATTGTCTTTGTTTTTCATCATTATGATATTTCCCTGCCACACCCTTGGTCAAAAGATTAAACAAGCAAAAGCGCATTTCAAAACCCCTACTGATACACTTACGGGAGATTTCGGCACCATTGGTATTTTCCTTGTAAACGTTCAGCTTAAGGCTAATGGAAAAATCTATAAATTTCTTGTGGACACGGGGGCTCCCACGGCAGTTAGCGCTGAAATTGCAAACGAAATCATGTTCGACACGACTGCATCTGCCAAGATTAGTGCTTTAGATAGTACCAAAAAGTCAATGGCATTTGTTACGGTAGATTCTATTTACGTAAACAATACTGTTTTTACTAATCAAACTGCTTTCGTATGGAATGTTGAGAATACTAAAATTTTAAGCTGCGCTGGTATTGACGGCATCTTCGGAAGTAATTCAATGAACGCATGCCAAGTACTATTCGATTGGCAACTTGAGCAAATGATTATTGCTAAAAAGGCGAGTGACTTAGAACTTCCAGAAACACCATTTCAGACAAAAGTTTACTTCCAAGGAAATCAAAAAGCACCCTACATCTATTCTTCTAAACCCAAAACTCGTTTTCTCGTAGACACTGGCTTCAATGGTTATCTCAATTTTATGACCAATCAAAAAAAGACAATCGATGGATTAAATTATGCAACCCAAAAGGCCACATATGTTGGGATTGGTGCAGAAGGGGCATTTGGATACATGAAAGCAGATACGAGTTATACCTATGCACTTTATGACTTTGGAATTGCCCAAATGACTATTGATAGTATTGAATTTGAAATTACACCAGGTAACATCCCCAAAGTTGGGAATGAACTTCTTAAAAATTATCGAGTTCATTTAAATCCTAAGAAAAAGCGATTGTCGTTTTACCCAAATAAGCAACAACAACACTATCCTGAAACTCCAAGTTTTGGCTTTTCTGTTCTGCCTAACGACACTGCATATTTTATAAGTTCAATGGAAGTAGATGGATTAGCCAATCAGCAAGGAATTGAACTTAATGATATAGTACTCGGCATAAACGATATTTCGTTAGATCCGATGAATGAAATTCCATGCACAGTACTTTTTGATGTTAGAAAACTTGTTCGAAACAGTTCTTCTATTGAATTGAAAGTCAAAAAACCATCTGGTAAGATTCAAGATTGTAGATTGTCCAAATAAAATAGGTGTTTCAAACACGTACAACATTCATTCTTTATTATTGAAAGTAATAATTACTTCCGTGGTTTTATAACATTTAATTACATGTTCAAATGAAAGATTTCACTTCGCCTGAACCGAGTAAACGCCTTAGAGACATTGTTGCAATTCTCGTTAAGTATGGAGTCTCTGACTTAATTAGCAACAGTAATATTGAGTGGCTAAATGATTTTATAAAATCACGATCAAAGTCTCAAATACTCCACGAATCACAAGAAGTTCGAATACGCCTCGCAGCACAAGAATTAGGAACCACCTTCATTAAACTTGGGCAGATATTAAGCACAAGAACTGATTTAATCTCTACTGAATTAGCTACTGAACTAGCAAAGCTTCAATCTTCAACACCTGCAGATGAACTAGACACTATACATGCAACTATTTGCAATTCTTTTGGAATCGAGAATGTAGAAGAAGTATTCTCTACATTAAACCCTGAACCTATTGCCTCTGCGAGCATAGCACAAGTTCATTTAGCCACACTTCAAAATGGGCAGTCAGTTGTAGTTAAAATAATGCACAACGGCATAGAGTCTAAGGTAAAAGAAGACCTAACTATACTCTCATGGTTAGCTAGAATAATGAGTAACTACAATGCTAACTTCAAGTCGTACAACCTAACATTACTAGTAAAGGAATTTAGCCATACACTTCTTAACGAACTAGATTTTAGAATAGAATTGAGAAACCTACAACGTTTCAATAACAACTTTAAAGACGATAATACAGTTCAATTTCCAGTGCCTTTTCCAGAACTAAGCACAAAAAATGTGCTCACAATGACTAAAATGAATGGGGTATCTATTAAAGATTTAGACCAATATAACTGGACGAAAAAACAACGCACCAATTTCACTTTAAATAGCGCGAAAGTTTTCATGGATATGATCTTCAGAGATAGATTCTATCATGCAGACCCTCATCCTGGAAATCTATTTGCTAGTAAAGAGGGAGGCTTACAAGTTATTGACTGTGGTATGATTGGGAGAATTGATAAAAGAACCAATCAAGCATTTGAAGATTTAATTATTGGCATAGCACAGAACGATGCAGAGCAAGTAAAAGACATTATTTTAGAACTATGTCCTCCTTCTCAACACACTGATCTTGTTTCTTTTGAATGGGAAGTAGATCGTTTCCTAGAAGAATACTTAGATGTTCCTCTTAATCAGTTTGATATGAGCGGAGCATTAGTAGATGCGCTAGATATTTTCCAAAGACATCATCTTACATTACCTAGGAACATAAGCTCTCTTGCTAGATCAATTCTTTTGCTCGAGGGGTCTTCAAGATTGTTAGATCAGAACTTCAATTTAACCATACTTTTCAAAGAGTATCAAAGTAAGATCCTCATTCACAGATTAAACCCAAAACATCTCCTTAAAAATAGCTTTAAAACGTTGAAGACTTGGGAACGTCTTATTCATTCAGTTCCTTCAACTATTTCAAAGGCACTTAAAAAGATGGATAAAGACTCTTTCACCATCCATCTAGAACATCAAAACTTAGAGCATTCTGTAAACCTTCTTGTAAAGGGTATCTTATGCTCAGCTATTTTTTTAGGATCTGCTCTTTTATGGGCTTTTAAAGTACCTCCTCAGTTTAATGGGTACTCCATTTTCGGAATTGCAGGAACACTTTTCGCCAGTTATTTAACTTTTACCATTCTAAAAGATCTGAAAAAGAAATAAATCATTTATGGAATCGAGTCAATCGCACACATTCGAATTACTGAAAACAATCATAGAGTCATATGAAGATGAAATGAAGGTTGCAGTTAATGAGGTCGATCAATATTATCTTAACTGGCCAGAAATGGCTAAAAATGGTAAGCCATACTTCTTTGCTTCGGTACGAGTACGAAGCAAATCCATCGCCTTTTATTTCATGCCAATATATGAATACCCAGAACTGTTAGATTCTATTTCTGACGATCTAAAAAAGAAACTGAAAGGCAAATCATGTTTTCACTTCACAAAACCAGACCCTACATTACTAGCTGAACTTGCCGACCTTGTAGAACAAGGCTTCTTGCACATTGATGAACACGGACATGCTATCTGATTCAGATTACGTTCAAGCTCTACTTGAGGCTGCCTCTCTCTACGCAAAAGAAGACAAAGCTGTTGCATGGGAAGCCTATATGCGCAATCAATACACGTTTTGGGGTATGACCGCTGGTGAGCGTAAAGAACTCTTAAAAGCGTTTCTCAAAAAGCATGGAAAACCATCACATGATTCACTAGATTTTATCGTTCGAGAGTTATGGATTGACGAACATCGCGAAGCTCAATACATCGCCATTGAATTAATTACGAGAACAAAGTATTGGCTTCAAGAAGACAGTATTGAGTTATTCGAATGGCTCATCACTAACAAAAGTTGGTGGGACACGGTTGACCTTATTGCTTCAACTCACGTTGGCTATTATTTTCAAGTACATCCCACGAATAAATTAAAGACCGTAAAAAAATGGAATCAGTCTGAGAACATGTGGCTTGTTAGGACCTCCATCATTTTTCAACTGAAGTATAAAACAAATGTGAATTTAGCCTTACTTTCAGACTGCATTACCCCTCACCTATTTGATAAGGAATTCTTTATACAAAAAGCTATTGGGTGGTCTCTTCGTCAAGTAAGCCGAACCCATGCAGATTGGGTACGCAAATTCATAGATCAACACCCGTTAAGTAAATTAGCTCATAAAGAAGCTTCAAAATATCTGTAACTTTTCACCCTACCTAACCGTCACACATCAAACACAATCATATGAAGCTTACCATTATCTGTGCGGCAATTACCCTCTTAGCCTCTGTTTCTATTGGCCAAACAACTTTTAAAGGTGTTATTACTGACAAGGAAACAAAAGATGCTCTCCCCTACGCCAATCTGATTTTAAAACGTCAACAACTAGGAACCACTACAAATAGCATGGGGGAATATCAATTTAAAATTGATGATCTTAACGATACTTTGGTAATTCATTACTTAGGTTATGAATCGTATAAAATTGCTCTTTCAGAATTAAAGCCCGAAGCCAAACTAAAAATGATTCCTAGTGGAATTGAGTTAAGCGAAGTTGTGGTTCGTCCTAAACCTCCTACATACTACATTAAGCAGGCAGTTTTGCGAAAAGAAGAGAACTATGCCACCTCTGACTTTAACACCCTTGGGTATTACAGACAAGCTGTTACGGAAAACGGGAATCCTCTTCACTTTAAAGAATCATTTATTAAGACATACTATAACATGTCTCCAGATTCTAATGAAAAAAATCAACATCAAATATTGTTATACTCTGAACCTGAGGTGATTTCGGAAATGCAATTCATGAAAGAAAAAATCGAGAAGAGCGAAAAGAAAGCAAAGAAAAAAGCCGAAAAGAAAGGTGAAGAGTACGAAGAAGAATCTACTAAAGAAATGATTGCTTCTTCATTTAGTGGTCCAGAAACGGTAATTAGAAAAGACTGGATGGATGATGAAGACAGCTATTTAGATAGTAACCTTTTTAAAAAGTATAATTACCATTTTGGTAAGCCTACTACTTATGGCGGAAAAAAAGTGATGGTTATTCACTTCGAAACCAAACGAAAAGTAGATCACACACGCCAAAAGGGAACCTTGTATTTGGAAGAAAATTCAATGGCTTTAGTTAAGCTAGATTTAGAAGGTGAATTCGTAATCCCTGTAATAGCTAAACCTATTTTATTCGCACTTGGTTTAGGCATTGAAAATCCAACATTTGTTCATCACGCAAACTACACGGAACGCAATGAAAAGTGGTATCCACAATTTGTAGATATGCGAATTCATATGAACATGATAGAAAAGCACCTCTTCAAAAAAAATGAGGAATCAAAATTCTATTTAGAACTACTGTATAATGTTAATGAATTGGAGCTAGACAATGTTCAAAGAATTCCAGAAGATAAAAGATATAATTCTAAAGAACCAATGAAGGAACAGGTTCACCAAGATCCGCAAATTACGTGGAGTCAAGTAAACAAAATCAGATAGCCTTCTCTTGCTGTTCGTGAAGCGTCTAATTGCAAGCTCACTCAGATTGTGTACTTTCGGAACTATCGCTTAGGATAATTCTATATAAGTATGTTACGTGTATTTTGGGTATTACTTTTTCTATTGCCTTTAGCTCTTCTGGCACAATTCAACAACTCAGAATCAACCTTTAGATATTTGCGTTTTGCAGATGTACCGAATGCAGAACAAAAAGCTCTGTTAGAAGATCATGGTATAAAGCTTTATCAATATAAACCCAATTTAACTTGGTTGGCATCTATGCCAAATACCATCTCAAACGAGGTTCTTAAGAAAGTTGGTGTTACTAAATCATTCTCTGAAGTCCCTAGACAGAAAGCTGACCCTAGATTATTCGCTCATAAAATTCCACATTATGCATCTAGTGAAAATGGAATACATGCTTTTATTACAGTAGCAACAGTAAGCAACTACAGCCATTTTAAAAGCGAACTATCTGAGATAGGTGTGACAACAAATTCAATTTATGAGCCATTAGGAATTTTTGAAGTTAGTGGTTCTCGAAATGCGCTTATTCAGGCCGCGGCTATGCCTTTTGTTATTTACGTTGAGCTACCTGAACCGCCAGAAGAATTAGAAATAGAAGATGAAATATCCATGACACGTGGTTCGTTCATTAATGGTGCTTATAACTTAAATGGGGTAAACGGAAATGGAATTACAATAGCAGTTAATGAGGGCGGAAAAGTTGATTCTCTAGTTGATCCAGATTATCAAAACAGATTAAACAGAAGTTGGGAAAGTGGCACAACAAGCGGGCATAAAACTGGCGTAAGTATGCGTATGTGCTCTGCTGGTAATCTCGACCCTGTGCAAAGAGGACAAGCCTGGGCAGCGTCTTTATGGTCCGGTGGAATTAACTTTACAAATGCTGCTCAGTCTAACGTAAACATCGTTAATAATTCATTTGGTTATGGCTGTATTTCTGGTGCTGTAACCTATAACGCAGGAGCTGCAATCAACGACTTTTTAGTTCGAACAAATTCCCGGTTTATGATTACCTACTCATGCGGAAATATTGGTGGATCATCGTGTGCTGCATATGGAGCTGGGACCGGCTGGGGTACCATAACTGGATTAGTGAAATCTGCTAAAAACATTTTTGCTGTAGGCGCTATGAATACCAACGATCAGCTAACTGGATTCAGCAGTAAAGGTCCTGCAATGGATGGTCGAATTTTACCAGATATTACGGCAACTGGTCCTGGAGGAACTTCGTTTGCATCTCCTAATCTAGCAGGAGTAAATGCTCTTTTAACCGAAGCGTATAGAAATGCTAATTCCAATCAATTTCCAGTTTCAGGTTTAATTAAGGCCATCATACTGAACACTGCTGACGACATGGAAAACCCGGGACCCGATTTTAGAACAGGTTTCGGAAGAATCAATGCAAAAAGAGGATTTGACGTAATTCAAATGGCTCAGTTTCTTGAAGACAGTGTTTCCCATAGTTCTATCAATACGCATAGTTTAAGTGTTCCTGCTGGAGTTAGTTCGTTAAAAGTTAGTTTGTATTGGACAGATCATGAGGCAACACCTGGCATAACTGGCAGAACTCTGGTAAATGACTTAGATCTTCGGGTACAATCTCCAAATGGTACATGGACTCTTCCATGGATCCTAAACACATATCCTCACAACGATAGTCTTATACAACCAGCAACACAGGGAGTTGATACCCTAAACAACATAGAACTTGTCACAATTTCTAATCCTACCTCTGGCACGTATAACTTTGAAGTTTCAGGCTCTTTAGTTCCTTCTGGAATACAGAGCTATTTTATCGTATACAGCTATGTATACGATAGTATTGACGTAGTGTTTCCAAAAGGAGGAGAAGGACTAGTAGCTGGAGAAGATAGAAGAATTAGATGGGATGCATTTGACAATGGAAATCCATTCACAATTGAATTCACAGCAGACAGCGGTAACTCTTGGCAAACAGTAAATACAGGAATAGCAAGTGATCTAAGAACCTATACCTGGACCATTCCTTCAGTTCAAAGTGGGGCTTGCCAAATACGAATTCAATCTGGAGGACAAACAGCAACTTCTGGTTTGTTTACAATCGCCAATCCTCCTTCAAATCTCCACCGTGTATGGCGTTGCGCAGATTCTGCTATGATTTCTTGGGATTCTGTTCCTGGTGCCTTAGGTTACCGTGTTTATCGATTGGGAACCCATTTCATGGATACGATTGGTTTCACCACCTCTTCACACACTAAAATCTACAATCTCTCATCTTCATTGTCAGAATGGGTAAGCGTTCAAACAGTCTTAGCTGATAGTGGATCAAGTAGAAGAGCCATTGCATTAGAAATAATACTTGGTGATTATAATTGTATTGGAACTGATTTGGCCGCTGTTTCCATTCAATCACCAGACGAAGGCTATTACCCGTCTTGTCTTACTGCATCAAAACTACCCGTATCATTTCTAGTACAAAACACTGGCACCATGTCACTTCCGCAAGTTCCCTTAGCATATCAATTGAACTCAGGAACTGTAACTCGAGATACCTTATTTTCAGCACTATCATCGCCCTCTACAGCACTTCTAGAATTTTCAGACTCTATCTCCATTCAAAATGGAATCAATACGTTAAAAGCATGGACAGAGTTTTCTGGCGATGCAAACAACTCAAATGACACACTAGAAATCACACTTACAGAATACACTTCAAATAACGCACCTCTTCCCTATTCTCAAAGCTTTGATTCTTTCAATGGATGCTCTACTTCTTGGGGCTGTAGCAGTATTACTTGCAACCTTTCTCAAGGATGGTATAATGTTCCAAACGGAACTCTTGGCGATAGCATTGACTGGCGAACACATTCTGGAGGTACTGGCTCTGGAGGTACTGGACCAAGTGCCGATCACACCTCAGGAAACGGAAACTATTTGTACTTAGAAGGAAGTGGGGGTAGTGGATCTGGCTGTCAAAATAGCGTTGCTATGCTACATTCTCCTTGCTTTGATTTATCACAGACTAATCAACCAGAGCTCAGTTTTTGGTATCATGCTTTCGGAAATAACATAGGAACATTGCACATAGATGTACTTTCAAATGGAAAATGGCATGAAGATGTTCACCCTCCTATTGTTGGATCTCAGGGCAATCAATGGCTTCAATACAGCGTTTCACTAACTGCATTTCAAGGAGAGAAAGTAACCATCAGATTCAGAGGGGTAACGGGCAATGGCTGGTCTACTGATATGGCCATCGATGATATTGAGATTAGTACATTACCCTATGCTGATTTTTCAACTACCTACGACACATTTTGCTTAAATCAAATTATCCCTCTATTCAACCAAAGTAGTTATGGAACTAGCTATTCTTGGAATATCAGCCCGAATACCTTTACGTATGCATCAGGCTCTTCTTCTAGTTATTCTCCTGTAATTCTAGCTTCTGATTCAGGTATGTATCATGTGGAATTAATTGCTACGAACAGTTTGGGGAATGATTCTCTATTGAAGTCTAACTTCTTTTATGTTGGTGATTTCGTCCTACCAACACTCATGGCAGATTCACCTTTCAATACATATTGCTTTGAAGACACAGCTAGCTTTTTTGCTACTGGAGATGGAGGAATATTTGATTTCTACTTAAACGATACTTTGCGTCAATCCAGTTCATCTTCAGTGTTTGCACTACCAAACTTCAATAGTGGAGATTCAATTTATGTGGTAAATCATGTAAATAGTCATTGCAGTTATACAGGCACTAAACTTGGTATCACCAAGCAACCTGATTACAACAACACCCCCTTATCATCTAATCCATACAATACTATTTGCATGGGAGACACCGTTGAAATTTCCGCTCTAAGTGGCTTTAGTCAGTATGAGTTTAGAATAAACGGAACAACTACTTCTAATTCGCAAAATCCACTTTTACAAACTTCCTCCCTCAATGATGGCGATATTGTTTATTGCATTGTTTCAGATTCATTTGGATGCACTGGTATATCAAATGAACTAGCTTACATTGTTAATCCTATTCCACAAACTCCAATAGTATCTTTCATTCCTCCAGATAGTTTAGAAGCTTCTACCCTAGCAAATCATTACTATTGGTCTAAAGACAGTCTACCACTAAATGATTCTACTCAAACCATCCAAACACAAGGTGCTGGTTTATACGTTGTTTATGCAGAAAGTGACGGCTGCACATCTAAAACCTCTGTGCCATATCTCATTGAAGCAACAGGAATTAGCGAACTTGTATCTAATGGAATAAGCATCTATCCTAATCCGAATAATGGACTATTCTATATTGAATTATCCAATAAACTATTCAATGAAATAGTTCTTTTTGATGCTACAGGAAGAGCGGTTTTCACCCAAGTTGTTTACTCTGGAATAAATACCGTTCAAATACCAGAAGCATCTAGTGGCATCTATCTTTTACAGATTAAAGGTGAAAAACAGCAAATTCAATCTCAAATAGTTATTCGCTAACCCCAGCAAGTTTATATTTCACCTAAGGTTTTTACTAAGAATACATCTCAATTAAGAACAGCATAGTAGTTTTACCGAAACTCAATAAACAAGAGATGAAACGAATTATTCTCATGATGTTAGCTGGTATCGTTTTAACATCATGTCAACAGGCAGTCACTCCAAAATCTGAAACGAAAACAGTAGTTCCATCGCAGGAGTATATTGTGAACGCGACTTTGTTCTCTCAACAAGCTGCCGAATATCGTGCATTATGTTACCAAGCCTATAACTTGGCTGCGAGCAAAATGATGAAGGCTTTAGAGACAAATCCATCTAAGCCTGCTGTACTTCTTGATTTAGACGAAACTGTACTTGATAACAGCCCTTACTTTGGCTGGCAAGTCAAAAACGATAAACCATTTACTCCTGCCACTTGGAATCAGTGGGTTGCTAAAGGTGAAGCGCATGCCATTCCAGGTGTTTCTGATTTTCTTCACTTAGCAGATAGTTTAGGCGTTACCTTATTTTACGTGAGTAATAGAGATACTTCTGGATTGATGCCTACTATGAAGAATATGCAAGAGCTAGGCATGCCTCAAGCAGAAAAAGATCATTATTATTTAAAGTCTACTACTTCTGACAAAACTGAGCGCAGACAAGACATTTTAGAGATGGGATATACCATCTTATTCTATGTTGGTGACAATATGGGAGATTACCAATCAATGTGGGATGCGCCTGCACCAAATGATAAGAGAAAAGCAATGGTTGATGAGCACCGTGCTGAAATGGGTAATCAATTTATAGTTCTTCCCAATGCTCTTTATGGAACTTGGTTAGCTGCTGTTTACAAATTCGATAGAAATCAATCAGATTCTGCTTTTTATCAAGAACGACTAGATGCTATTACAGCAGTAGAACTTTAACAGATAATCGCCTAGGAGAAACGTGAGAATGAAGAACGAAGGGTATTTTATTAGTGGCATCCAGCAATTGGGTGTAGGAGTTGAGAATGTTGAAGGTTCTTGGCCTTGGTATAAACAAAACTTTGGGATGAACGTCCCTGTATTTCGTGACACTGGTGAAGCAACCTTAATGGCGCGTTATACTGGAAACATGCCCCAAAATAGGTATGCCATTTTAGCTTTGAATCTTGCTGGAGGAGGAGGATTTGAGATTTGGCAATTTACTGATCGTAAATCTGATATTCCAAAGCCAGATGTAGTATTAGGTGATTTAGGGATCAACGCTGGTAAAATGAAGTGTACAAACATTTCAGAAGCCAAGGCTTTTTACCAAAATGCTGGAATAGATGTTCTTTATGAAAATGAAGGATCATTTTTCGTAAAAGATCCAAATGGTAATTGGTTCCAAATTATTGAATCTGAATCTTGGTTCAACGAAAAAAAATCTAGCCCTACTGGAGGTGTTGCAGGAGTAATTATTGGCGTGAGTGATATGGACAAGTCCGTTGCTTTCTACCAAGGTATTTTGCAATACAATCAAGTAACCCACGACAAAGAAATTAACCTTGGCGGAAAACGATACCGAAGTGTATTACTACAACATAAAGAAGAGCGAAAAGGGCCATTTAGTGAGTTATTTGGGTTTACTGAAATAGAGTTGCTTCAAGCGCTTGATCGTGATGTGAGTAAAACTTACCAGAACAGATACTGGGGTGACCCTGGCTTTATTCACTTGTGTTTTGATGTAATAAATATGGACGCCTTACAGAGTAAAGTGAAAGAGTTTGGTACTAATTTCACCGTAGATTCAAGCAACAGTTTCGATATGGGAGATGCTGCAGGAAGGTTCTCTTATATTGAAGATCCTGATGGTACACTTATTGAATTTGTTGAAACTCATAAAGTTCCAGTAATGAAAAAGTGGGGCTTGTACTTCAACTTAAAAAAGCGAAATCCTGAGAAGCCATTGCCTCGTTTATTCATTAAAGCATTAGGGTTGAATAAATAACAGAATTCTTGAACATTCCATGTCGTAATACGTATTTTGTACGATCACAATTACGGCATGGATTTTCAACTTGTATCTGATTTTAAACCCACTGGCGATCAACCTACCGCCATCAAACAACTTGCAGAAGGTGTAAACGAAGGTTTACCTGCTCAAACCCTTTTAGGTGTTACAGGATCTGGTAAAACGTTTACCATCGCTAACGTAATCAAGGAAGTTCAGCGTCCTACCTTAATTTTAAGCCACAACAAAACGTTAGCAGCTCAGCTTTATGGAGAATTCAAGCAGTTTTTTCCAAATAACGCTGTAGAATACTTCGTATCGTATTATGACTATTACCAGCCAGAAGCCTACATTCCTACTTCTGATACGTACATAGAAAAAGATCTAAGCATCAATGATGAAATTGAGAAACTGAGATTGAGCACTACCTCTTCCCTACTTTCTGGTAGACGAGATGTGATTGTAGTTGCTTCTGTTTCTTGCATATATGGTATTGGTAACCCAGCAGATTTTCATCAAAGTGTTATTGACCTAAATGTAGGTCAAGTTTTAAGTAGAAATGGATTACTACATAAACTTGTTGACTCACTTTACTCTAGAACTACAGGAGATTTTAATCGTGGAAATTTCCGCGTTAAAGGAGATACAGTTGATATCTATCTAGCCTATGCTGATCATGCTTTCCGTATCATTTTCTGGGGCGATGAGATAGAGTCAATCGAATCTATTGACCCTATTTCTGGAGGTGTATTAGATAGATTTGAAGCCGTAAGAATATATCCTGCCAATATTTTCGTAACCAGTAAAGAATCTACCAAACGGGCCATTTACGAGATTGGTGAAGACCTTGTTAAGCAGGTAGATTACTTCCGTGAAGTTGAAAAACCTTTAGAAGCTAAACGTCTAGATGAGCGTGTGAATTACGATTTAGAAATGATGCGTGAGCTAGGTTATTGTAGTGGTATTGAGAACTATTCTCGCTACTTTGACCGCAGAAATCCGGGAGACCGGCCATTCTGTTTGCTAGATTATTTCCCAGACGATTTCCTAATGGTGATTGATGAGAGCCATGTTACCGTATCTCAAATTAGAGCGATGTATGGTGGAGATCGCGCACGAAAAACCAACCTAGTTGAATTCGGCTTTAGATTACCAAGCGCTCTAGATAACAGACCTTTACAATTCGATGAATTTGAAGGAATGTTGCACCAAACTATATATGTGAGTGCTACTCCTGCTACATACGAACTAGAAAAATCTGAAGGAATTATTGCTGAACAGGTTATTCGCCCTACTGGATTATTAGATCCAATAATTGATGTGCGTCCTGTAGCAAATCAGGTAGACGATTTACTGGAAGAAATTCAGCAACGCATAGAAAAGCAAGAACGAGTACTGGTCACTACTCTTACTAAACGCATGAGTGAAGAGTTAGCAAAATACTTTGCCAAAATGGGCATTAAGTGTCGTTACATTCACTCTGATGTAGATACCATTGAGCGTGTTGAAATTCTACGAGATTTACGTTTTGGTTTGTTTGATGTGTTAATCGGAATTAACCTGTTACGTGAAGGGTTAGATCTTCCAGAGGTATCATTAGTTGCTATTTTAGATGCTGATAAAGAAGGGTTCTTACGTTCAGAAACTTCCATGACCCAAACAGCTGGTAGGGCTGCTCGTAACGTAAATGGTAAAGTAATTATGTACGCTGACACCGTTACAAAATCGATGAAACGGACCATTGATGAAACAAATCGAAGACGCGAAAAGCAGCTGAAATACAACGAAGAACACGGTATTACACCAACACAAATTGTAAAATCTAAAGAACGTATTTTAGAGCAAACTTCTGTAGCCGACAGAAGCAGTAAAAAAGACGAAAAACAACAATATTACGTAGATCCAGAACAGGTATCTGTAGCGGCAGATCCAGTGGTTCAGTACATGAGTTCCGACCAATTAGAAAAGCAGCGTGACCATACTAAAAAAGCCATGGAAAAAGCAGCTAGAAACATGGACTTTATGGAAGCTGCACGATTACGAGATGAGTTGTTTGAGTTAGAAAAAATGATCAAAGAAAAGTCATGAGAATACCTGTCATCCTAATTTCCATTGCATTATTAACTGCATGTGCAAGCAAAAAAAATGTAGCTAATAAAGAACCTGAAGTAAGCTATACACCAGAACAGTTGCTTAGTTCACGACCTACGGTAGAAAACTTTGGGGTTAGTAAAACTGAAGATTTAGCTACACTTAAGGGCGACCCTGTTACAATAAACTCTGCTGGTATTAAGGGAGATGAATTAGTACTAGAAGTTAGTTTCAGAGGATTATGTACTAATCATGGCTTTAACCTTTATCACACAGGCAGCTACGCAGAAAGTATGCCTCCACAATTAGGTATGGTATTGTATCACAATGCGCAGAGCGATGAGTGCGAAACAATCACGAACAAGCAGTTGAAATATGATCTAACAAGTATTCGTTATGGATCATCTGGAAAACTAATCATCAATTTATCAGGATACGAGAGACAGCTAGTGTATGAGTACTAAGCCACTATTCGTTGCGGCAGCAGTTCTTCAAAAAAACGAACTGGTTTTTATAGCTCAACGAAAAGAAGGTAAGCATCTAGCCGGATATTGGGAATTTCCTGGAGGAAAAATTGAACTTGATGAATCGCCACAAACATGTCTTGTACGTGAGTTTCAAGAAGAATTTAGTATCGAAATTTCAGTAGGTGAATTCATTGCTGATTACCTGTTTCATTACCAAGAAAAGACAGTGCGTTTAATCAGTTATTTCGCATCGCACGTCAGTGGAAACATCCTACTTAACGATCATCAAGATTTTAAATGGGTAACAGTATCGGAGTTAAAGAGTTTTAAGCTTGCTCCTGCCGATGTTGAAATTGTAGATCATTTACTAGCGCGAGAATCGTAGAATAAAAAAAGTCTAAGACCATCTAATAGATCCTAGACTTTTTGCTCTTTAGAGTTTGTTCTAATCTTATTTTTTTACAAATCGGGCTGTTTCAATTTCACCGTTTACAGTAGCATGAAGTATATAAGTACCTTTTGCTAATCTCCCTGTACCAAAGCTCTGAAAAGTTGCAATAGTTCCTGACCAACTTAGCACAACTTGTCCTCTTAAGTCAAGTACTTGAAGGTCTACAACATTATTATTGTGCTCTCCAACAAACTCAATGGTAAATTGATCTTTAACCGGATTAGGATAAAGCTTAAACATAGAATTATCCAGTTCGTTTATTCCAGTTGGGTCAATCTCCTCAACAGTAATACAATCTGATGTATCAATACACCCTAAGTAGTTTATTTCAACTGCAAATGTGTTCGGAAGAAACTGAGGTATAAATGATTGATTCGTTTCTCCATCTATTACTGAGCTTAGACTACCTCCTTGGCAAAGCCCCCACTTATATTCCAATGCATTATCTTCATCTGCGGTAAGAGTAATTCCAGATTGAGCAACAGCTGTATTCAACGGTGAACACAATTGTACCACGGTCTCCACCAAATGATCTGTGTATGCCACAACAGGAAAATCATCTACAAATGCGAGCTGCACATTATTCGCATCTTCATCGTTAAACCCGCTCTCTCCTACTTGAACCCAATTTGTTCCATCAAATTCTAAAAGCGTAGCATTAATAACACCAAAACCCGAGTTACTTAAGACTACGAAAGGTTTTCCTCCATGAATTTCAATATCAATACTAGAAATAGCTTCGTCAGAAAATCCTGGAGTTCCAACATACTGCCAATCTGTACCATCAAACATCATCACAGAAGCTTTTCCTCCATTTGATGCATCTCTATAGGCAACATACGGTGTACTTCCATCGTGTGTGAATTCTAGAAAATAGGCATCGCCTGAGAAACTTTGCTCTCCAACAGTATCCCAATCTGCACCATTGAGCCTTTTAACAGTAATACCTCCACCATTATAGTAGTCTTTATAAGCAATAAACGGGACACCATTAATTAGCTCAATTTTTGAATATGAAGATTCACCGTCACTTACATGTCCAAAAATACCAACAGTATCCCAATATGTACCATTGTACGATTTAACCACTAAATCTCCTGGCATGAGTGCAACATCACGGTATACAACATAAGGTCTATCTCCATCTACTGCGATATCCGTATATCTTGCTTCATAGGTGTTCAAAGGTTGTCCTAATTGAGTCCAAGTTCCAGACTCCAACTTCATTACTGTTGCTCTCAAAGCATTACTTCCATCTACATACGCCAAATAAGGAATATCATTTCCAAAGCCCAGAGAAAGATAATCTGCCAATCCTGCGCTTAAATCTGCATTACCTACTGGTCTCCAACCATTAAAAAAAGTTGGATCATACTTCATCACATTGGCAACTGGATTTCTTAAAGCTACATATTGAGTATTGTTATGTACTTCTAAGTTTAAATGCCCTCCAGTAGCAATAAAATCTTCATTACCTATTGGTTGCCATGTTTGAGAATAAGTTATTGATAAGGTGACTAGTAGCATTAGGGTTACTACTAACTGTTTCATCTTCGTTCTATTAATTCAGGATATACTATTGCAGTAGGCTACGGGTTATTTCACTAAAAGGTTGGTGCAATACTTCTTTTTAATAGTCAATGCGTTAAAGCAAGTTTTACTCACATTCTGTAATACCTGGCTCTACTCTATCAATGGTTGGGCTTACGTACGGAATACCCAAGTTCATTCCTCTCAGAATAAAAAGCACTCCCATTACCATTACTAGATAAGGTACTGCTCTGCGTAACCTTCCCCTAAGTTGGCTTGATAGTAAGTCAGACATTACACTTGCGGCAAACATCATTGGTAACGTACCTAAACCAAAAAACACCATAAACAACGATCCGTCTAGCCAATTACCAGTAGATACAGCAGCTGCTAGCCCCAAATAAACCATACCACATGGAAGCAGTCCATTTATTGCTCCAATGGTCAATAGCCCTACGGCATTTCTCTTTTTAAACTGGGTTTGAAATATGCCTTTGAATTTGCCAATGAACTGAAAACCCCATTTTTCTAGAAACAAACCTTGCTTGGTTATAAGAGGAATTAGCACCGCCAATACGAAAAACACACCAACAGCTATAGATACTCCACGTTGTAGACCTGCCGTAAAGAAGGCTTTACCCAATAAACCAAATAGACCTCCAAGCACAGCATACGTAGCAATTCTGCCTGAATTATACACTAGTGCACCTGTTGTTTTTGAAGCCCAAGAACTTCTATCAAGAGGCAAAGCAAATGCAATAGGTCCGCACATACCAGCGCAGTGCAAACTACTAATTAACCCGAGCGATATGGCTGCCCAGAACTCAATCATATTATTGAATAAAAAGATCCTTCTCTAAGTAGAAGTCTTTGCCAGATTCTGTCCAACTAACTTGAAGAATGTACTTACCTCGTCTAATCTCATCAGCTGCCAATACTATTTCACCTTGGCTGTCTAACGAGCTGGTGATGTCTAACAACTCATCACTCGGACGAATCAATAACACCTGACTTGTATCTAGCGAAGAAGGAGCTGGAGATATTGCTACCTCCAACCCTTTTTCTGTTTGCTGAGCAACGAGTTTCTTCCCATCGCTTTTGGCATTATTGCCACGATCTATTTGATCTTGAAACGCGAGTTCTTTCGCGTAGTAATTCTCTGTTATTAACTGGTGATCTTTTTCATCTGTAAAACTCAAGATCAACGCAGTTGAAAACGTTACAACTATTAAAATTAGCACTATTAAAATGCCGTGTCCCCAATGAAACTTCATAATGCGCAGCTGTTCAATTAAATAGGACCTAAAAATACAGTCTCTAAGGTTTCGAGTTGTTGACCATTACTGAAGACTCCAATTTTCACATCGGTTTTCATGCCATCTAACTCGCTCTTATCTAAGATAATGAATAATGCTCCTTCAATGTTTTCACCTTTTTGAAGCACCAATTCTTTACCAACTAGTTTAATCTCTGCACTACCTTCTAATACTTCAAAATGGATTGGTAATGCATCGTTTGTTTTATTGATCACCTTATACTGATACAAGTTACTTAATCTACCATCGGTTTGCTCTTGGAATGTTGTTCCTGGAGCACGCAGCAACGTAGTTTCAACATCAGTTCTCAATGCCATTAAAATCACAAATACAGAAAGCAACACTCCCAATACGGCAGTGTAAGCCATCATTCTTGGTGTGAATGTAATTTTCTTTTGTTCGTTTTTAATTTGATCTTCACTCGCATAGCGTATCAATCCTTGTTCAAAACCAACTTTATTCATGATGGCGTCACAAGCATCAATACAAGCGGTACAGTTTACGCACTCTAACTGAGTTCCGTTACGTATATCAATACCTGTTGGACATACATCTACACAAGCGTGGCAATCAATACAATCGCCTTTACCTGCTTCTTTACGATCTTCTCTTCGTTTGAAACGAGACCTGTTCTCACCTCTCACAAAATCGTATGTCACCAAAATACTCTTGGTATCAAGCAATACACCTTGCAAACGACCATAAGGACAAACTACAATACACGCCTGCTCTCGGAATTTACTAAACACTCCGAAGAATAAGAGCGTGAAAATAACCATGGCTGTTAATCCACCAGCATGGTCAGCAGGATTATCTGTTACCAGTTGAATCCAATCATCAGAACCGATGATGTACATCAAAAAGGTATTTGCAATAAAAAAGGAGATAACCAAGAAAATGCTGAGTTTGAGTACTCGTTTTCTAATCTTTTCTGCGTTCCATGGCATTTTCTCCAATTTCTTTTGGCGCTGCCAGTCACCATCAATGGCGTATTCGATCTTTCGAAACACCATTTCTAAGAAAATAGTTTGTGGACAAATCCATCCACAAAAAAGTCTACCATAAATTACAGTAAACACAATGATGAATACCGCCATGGTAATCATCCCAATAACAAACAAATAGAAGTCTTGTGGCCAGAATATTTGACCGAAGATGATGAATTTGCGCTCAATTACATTGAGCATTAGGAGAGGCTCGCCACTAATTTTTATCCATGGCCCGCCAAATAGTACCGCTAGCAAACCCCAGCTAAGGTAAGTTCGCCACTTGTAAAATCTACCCGAAGGTTTCTTCGGGTAGATATATTTCCTGTTTCCAGATTCGTCTATCGTAGCTATACTATCTCTAAACGCATCTCTGTTTACTTCTTCTTCTAAGCTCATGATTGCTCATTTACTTTGCGGTAAGGATCGGAATGTTTTGTAGGGTTGACGTTATGCTGCTTATTGCGCTGTTGCAGCTAACTCTTCACTTTCTTCTACTACAACAGTAGAATCAGCTGGAGCTTCCTCTTCGGTAGATTCAGTACCTTCTTCAACCCAAACTTCACCTTGAGGCTCTTTTGGATTTGGAGGATTAGTTCCTTTAAGAGTCATAATATAACTAGCAACTTGTTGCATTTGCGGAGGAGTCAATTGATCTTCCCAAGGAATCATACCTTTTGCAGGTACACCATACTTAATAGTTGAGAAAACCTCTTTTATTCCACCACCGTGTAGCCAGTACTCATCAGTTAAGTTGGGTCCTACACCACCTTCACCAGCACCACCATGACATGCCACACAGTTACCATCGTAAATGTCTTTTCCTTTAGCAATTGCACTTGCATCTACTAAAATCTCAACATTAGATTCATCAATACTATTTCCAAGAGCAGCTAAGTAAGCTTCTTTTGCTTCTTCAGCAGCTTTCATTTCGGCTTGATACTCTTTCTTAGATATATTACCACCTAAGTAAACCTCATAGTACCCTATATAAACAACTGCACATGCAATGGTGATATAGAATCCCATTACCCACCAAGGCGGAAGGTTGTTGTCTAACTCTTGAATACCATCGTAATCGTGATCTGTTAAGATTTCTTCTTCATCTTCTACAGGAACAGCATCAGTCATGTTAAACATAATACGACCAAACCATCCTTTGTCTTCTACTAACTCTTCAGCAGTTTTATCTGCATCAGATAACGTAGTAACCAAACCTCTTAATGTACTTAGTAGGTAAATGATGGCTAATAATAACACACCATTCATTACCAATAATAGGTTCTCTAATCCTGAATCTAATACGAATGCAGTTGCTTCAGCGCCTCCCTGAGCGAATACAGGAGTTCCTGTAATCAACATTAAGGCTAAGGCAATACCAGCAGCACCTTTAGCTTGTGGTGTTGCAAAGCTCTTCCACAATTGCTTATTGCTCGTTAAACTTTTAATAATTCCAGATACGGTAAACAATAAAATGATCTGGAATACTAACATCCCAACCAGGATGGAAGCTTTCATAGCATCAGACATGAAGCTTCCTGATGCGGCTGCCCCGTCTTGTGCCATCGCTGCAAGAGGTCCTAGGGCAACGATACTTGCCAAAACAGCCTTGCTAGCTTTGAAGGATTGTATATTTAAAATTGCTTTCATGAATCTAGGTATTGGGCGTTACAAATTGCTTTCATTGTCAGTTGAATCGTGTAATGGCAAGTCTGAAACCTCTGCTATTGCAGATTTACTCATTACCGCCACTTGTACAATCATGGTTATAAACAGGCCGAAGAACAACAAGAATGAGATGATTGGAAAAATCTCGATATCTTGAATGCTAGCCATATGAAACTTGATAAACTTTAACATCTCTTTTGTGATTTTTGAAGAGGTAAGAGACCGCAGCCTCCCACACTCGACAGGTTATCAGTTTTGCGCCATTTCAGCCGCTTGTTCTCCTTTAATGTCAGTACCTAAGCGTTGTAGGTAAGCAATAAGCGCTACAATTTCTTTGTTGCTCATTACTTCGTAACCCTGCTCTTTCAAGTCAGCAGCAATTTCTTCTGCTTGCTTGTTCAAGTCGTTGATTGCCTCTTCTTCGTAACCTTCTGCATAAGGAACACCCAAGGTTCTCATTGCATTGATTTTATCGCTGATTTGGCTTGCATCTAAGTCGTTCTCTAGCAACCATGGATATGGAGGCATGATTGATCCTGGTGAAGTTAATTCTGGATCTAACATGTGACGGTAGTGCCATGCATTTGGATACTTACCACCTAAACGATGTAGATCTGGACCAGTACGCTTAGACCCCCATAAGAATGGGTGATCGTATACAAACTCACCTGCTTTAGAGTAATCTCCGTAACGAACAACCTCTGAACGGAACGGACGAATCATTTGCGAGTGACAGTTGTTACATCCTTCTCTAATGTACAAGTCTCTACCTTCTAGCTCAAGTGGAGTATATGGTTTAACACTAGCAATAGTTGGCACGTTAGATTTCACCATGAAAGTTGGAATAATCTCAATTGCACCACCTATTAGTACAGCAATTAACGACCAGATAAAGAATGGAACTGGCTTACGCTCAATCCATCTGTGCCAGTGCTCACCTTTATGCTTACGATAAGTTTTAGCCATTGCTGGCGCGCTAGCCGCTTCTTTCTTAATTAAGCTACCTTGAGATGCAGTTGCAAACAAGTTCACAAACGCTAAGATCATTCCAGAGAAGTATAGTAATCCACCAACTGCTCTCATCTTATACATTGGAGCCAATTGAGTTACAGTTTCTAAGAAGTTAGGGTAAGCCAACATTCCTTCGTCAGTAAACTGCTTCCACATAGAAGCTTGAGTCCATCCTGCCCAGTACATTGGTAATGCCCAGAATAAGATACCCAAAGTACCTAACCAGAAGTGAACGTTTGCCATCTTCATACTATACAACTTAGTGTTGAAGATTTTAGGGAACATCCAGTAGAACATACCAAATGCCATGAAACCATTCCATCCTAATGCACCTACGTGAACGTGAGCTGGAATCCAGTCAGTGTAGTGAGCAATAGCATTCAAGTTTTTAGTTGAAAGCATTGGCCCTTCAAAAGTTGCCATACCGTAAGAAGTAATCGCAACCACAAAGAATTTCAAGATTGGATTTTCACGTACTCTATCCCAAGCACCACGCAAGGTTAATAGACCGTTAATCATACCACCCCATGAAGGGAAAATCAACATTACCGAGAATACAGTACCTAAAGATTGTGCCCAATCTGGAAGTGCAGTGTATAATAAGTGGTGAGGACCAGCCCAGATGTAAATAAAGATCAATGCCCAGAAGTGGATAATTGATAATCTATATGAGTATACCGGACGATTAGCCGCTTTTGGCACGAAGTAGTACATCATACCTAACACTGGAGTAGTTAAGAAGAACGCCACCGCGTTGTGTCCGTACCACCACTGAATTAAGGCATCTTGCACACCTGCATACCAAGAATATGATTTAGTTAATGAGATTGGAAGCTCAATGTTGTTTACAATGTGAAGCATGGCTACTGTTAAGAATGTAGCGATGTAGAACCAGATTGCCACATATAAGTGACGCTCTCTACGCTTCATAATGGTCATAAACATGTTTACACCAAACGCAACCCAAACCAATGCGATACCAATATCAATTGGCCACTCTAACTCGGCATACTCTTTACTAGAAGTAATTCCTAATGGTAAAGTAATGGCTGCAGCCAAAATGACTAACTGCCAACCCCAGAAGTTAACGTTTGATAAAAACTTACTCGCCATTGGCGTTTTAAGCAATCGAGGAAGTGAGTAGTAAACACCTGCAAAGATTGAGTTCCCTACAAATGCAAAAATCACCGCATTGGTATGCAGTGGACGAATACGACCAAACGTAGTATAAGGAATACCAAAGTTTAGTTCTGGAAATACAAATTGAAGTGCCACAATTAGACCAACTAGCATACCTACCACACCAAATATGATTGATGCTAAGGCGAAGTTGCGCACGATTGCGTTATCGTACTCAAAATGCTCTAGATTGGCCGTTGGCTTGCCCTCAACTTTTTGCTTGATCTGTTCTACCTTTTCTGCGCCAGAATCTTGGCCTTGCACAGAATTTTCGAGTTGATTTTCTGCCATCGATTGGATTATTTAGGATTCGAATTAGACTTATTTAAAGGAGCATCGTCAAATAAGATGCGCACACTTGGTGTGTAATCGTCATCGTATTGACCATTTTTGATGGACCAGATGAAAGCTCCCAGAAAGCTAAGGGCAGCTAACAAGCTGAATCCGATTAAAACATAAATAGCACTCATGTATGCGCAGTTTTCTGATTTGTCTATACGAAGGTGCCTAACCTTCAATCAGGAAAATATGAGTGCAGTCACATAGCATTATGACTTTTGTCAGTTTTATGTCAAACTAACTATATTAGAGCACGTTACAAGCTACACAATCACCTCAGAACGACTACTTGGAATCTCTCTAAATTGCACTTTTTTAGCTACCCAATTGGTGGCAATTGTTACAAACGATACTACTGTTACACTCGAAATAGGCATCAGTATTGCCGCAAACAACGGAGTAACAAGCCCTTGCATGGCAAAGAACATTCCTATACTGTTATAGGTAATGGATATAAAGAAGCTCATTCGCACTATGCGCATAGCGGATTTCGCATAATTCAGCAACTTGGGTAATTCGCTAAACTGATTGGCTTTTAAGATGGCATCGCATGCTGGAGAGAACTGAAATACATCATCGGCCATCGAAATTCCCACATCGGCTTGTTTTAATGCACCTGCATCGTTCAATCCATCGCCTATCATTAGTACTTGCTTGCCTTGTTGCTGCAGCTTCTCTATAAAGGCCAGTTTATCTTCTGGCTTTTGATGAAAATGTAAATGGTCTTCTGATGAGAACAGTGGTTTCAAGCGCTCAAATTCGGCTTCGTTATCTCCGCTTAATAGGTATAACTCGTAGTTCTCGCTCAACGATTGCAATACGTTATCTAATCCATCGCGATAGTCTTTCTTTAACGAGAAGTAACCTTTATACACTCCGTTGATAGACACATGAGCTACAGATGCCAGTAATTCTTCTGAAACGGCTTCTGCACCAGCCCAAGCTGCTGCACCTAATCTCACCTCTCCAATAGTGGTTTCAGCAGCAATCCCCTGCCCTACTTTTTCTTGGTAGGCCTTTACACTTCTTACCGCTCCGTCTAGGTATTTATACAACGAAGCACTTACTGGATGGGCACTGTGTTTCACTACCGATTTGATGGCTTGCAACTCTTCATTAGACAGCTCATTCCCATGAAACTCGATGGTATCTGCCTGACTAGAGGTTAAGGTTCCTGTTTTGTCGAATACGAGCGTATCTACCTTAGACATGCGCTCAATGCTATCTGTATTCTTTAAGTAGAAGCCATACTTACCAAAAATGCGCAGGGCATTCCCAAAGGTGAATGGTACTGTTAACGCCAATGCACAGGGGCAGGCAATTATCAATACTGAAGTAAATACCAGTAAGGCACTGTTCCACCCTTCAGACATCCAAAAGAACAACGATGCCATGGCCAGGAACAAGACTACAATGGTGAAGTTTTGACTGACTTTATCAATCAAGCGGTTCATGGCTGTTTTATCGCGTGTAAACGCATCTTGATTCCACAAACGGGTGAGATATGATTGCGATACAGGTTTATCTACTCGTAACTTAATGACAGAGCCTGTTTGCCTACCTCCTGCGTATATAACATTGGTAGATTTCTTTTTAACGGGTTCAGATTCTCCGGTAACAAAGCTGTAATCTATCTGTGCCTCGTTAGATAATAAGGTACTATCAGCTGGAATGATTTCTCCGTTACGCACCAATATAATATCGTTTACAGCCAACGATGCAAGTGCCACGCTTTCTTCTTCTCCATCTACCAAGCGGGTAATGGCTATTGGAAAGTATGATTTGTAATCACGATCGAAAGACAGAGCTTGATACGTTCTGTTCTGGTACCACTTACCCACCAAGAGTAAGAACACAAACATGCTGAACGAGTCCATAAAGCCTGGACCAACATCTGCTAGTATCTCCCATGTGCTTCTAGCAAACAACACAAAAATTCCGATGCTTACGGGTACATCTATATTAATGTAGCGCGCACGCAGCCCTTTAAATGCAGAAATGAAATATTCTGATGCTGAATAGAAGAATACAGGCAGCGCCAATACCAAATTGAGGTAACCGAATAAACGCTTAAAGTTGGGATCTAAGAATTGTTCAACATCTAAATACTCTGGAAAGCTCAACAACATGATGTTTCCAAAAGCAAAACCCGCAATACCAAGCTTATAGTATAAAGCACGGTTTACCTTTTTCTTGGCTTCTTTGGTTCCGCTTTGCAACGAAATAGCTGGCTCATAGCCAATAGAAGCCATCAGCTCCACCAACTCACGTAAGGTAATTTGATCTTGATAATAGGTAATGTAGGCTTCTTTCTTTACAAAGTTGACTTGCGCTTGCACAATGCCCTCGCGCATGTGGTGTATATTCTCTAACAACCAAATACATGAGCTACAATGAATTTGCGGAATAAAGAACCGGATTTTGCATAGGTTTTCATCCCTGAACTCCAGCAAACTTTGGCTCACCTCTTCGTTATCCAAATAAGCAAACTTGTTGCCTACGGACTTCTTCATTTTCATCCCAGGGTTCTGCTCTAAATCGTAATACGTGCAGAGATCATTATCGTTTAATAGATCGTATACCGTTTTACACCCTTCGCAGCAAAAGGTCTTTTCTTGGTATTCAATAATCTCGGCATCACACGCATCACCACAGTGATAACATTTGGGATTCTCTAGATCGGAAGCTGACTCTTTCATGTTTTGTTAGTACGAAGGTCTACCTAGTACCCAAACTAGAAAATGACTTCTGTCACTCTATTATGGGTGACACCCACAAGACGTTAGGTTTTAGATGTTAGAAAGCAGAGTTCCACCCCATCCAAACTACAACTCCATGTCAGTTGGAGTTTTCCGAAGGCATTCGGAAAGTATCGAGAATGATTGGTTTACGCTATGCTTCAACAAGCTCAGCAGCTGGGTTGTACTCTATACTATAAGCTCAAACTCAAAACTCTACAGGCCGTTGAGTCTGTCGAAACGAGCCTTCCATTTCAAACTTTTAGCTCGCTCTAAACCATAATATCAAACAATAATTCTACTTTAGCGACACTTTCTAATCAGTAGCTGCTTACTAATGACTTTCGAAAAGAAATACTATCTATTCTCACAAAAAACTAAGCACACTAACAATGAATAAGTTCATATTCTTAGCTCTAGCCTCTATCTATTCAATAGGTGGAATTTGTCAAAACAATTGGACACTTTCCATGACTGGATTTGATCAAACCTATGGAGCTTCCGATTTCGCTACTGACAGCAATGGAGATATCTATGTTTTTGGTGTGAAATACGACAACGGAGTAGGAGGCTTTATAAACAAACTTTATAAGTCAACAAATCAAGGCTCATCGTGGGTACAAGTTAGCACTTCAGGTCTTACAAACCTAGGAAACGTAACCTCTCTAACGATTAGTGAAAACAAAATGATCTTGGGTGGAAATGAGGTCTATTCACCTTACCATAGCAGAATCTTTACAAGTTCTGATAATGGAGCCACATGGGCACTTTCTATGTCTGGATTCGACCAAACCTATGGAACTTCCGATTTCGCTACTGACAGCAATGGAGATATCTATGTTTTTGGTGTGAAATACGACAACGGAGTAGGAGGCTTTATAAACAAACTTTATAAGTCAACAAATCAAGGCTCATCGTGGGTACAAGTTAGCACTTCAGGTCTTACAAACCTAGGAAACGTA
>DIYR01000235.1 GCA_002429085.1 Flavobacteriales bacterium UBA6049 | reverse complement strand
AGACTTAGGTATGTGGCTTGATAGACCTATCTATGAGATTGATGCCGAGTTAGAAGTCATTAAGTCAATTGGGTTAGCCCCTCATCCCGAGGAAAAGATTAAACTCTGTTTCAATCCTCGTTCGGGGCATTATGAAGATATAGAAACTATTGGGATACATTTGAATCTTGCTGATATGAATCAAGAATGCAGTTTTTGATTCCCGCTAAAATACAAAAGCAATTAATATTTCTCCAGCCAACAGTTACGAATAGGTTAAACTTCAGCTAGTAAAAAACGAACGTATTTTATCACAATTTAAGACAAATATTGTATGGAAAAGTTAAGTGAAATCAATCAAAACCAGTTAATGAATTATGTCTTAAGCCATCAGACTCATCCTGTTCCCCTACAAAGTTTCTGGGAACTATGTGGTTACCCCGATTTTCAGGAGGCTAAGCAGACCTTAATTCAGCATTTTCAAGTAGATCAGGACTTTATAGTGTCTAGTGATGATACCTTTCCTGACTTTAAAAAATACTCCCTAACCCTTGATTGCGCTAAATGTATGGCAGCAATGAATTTTAAGAACGGCAATCGTGTGAAGCAATTCTTAATGACAATGCAAGATCAACTCACAACCCTCCCCCAGGTATACCGAAACAGCATTCAAGCACTTCAGACAAAACTGGAAGAACTGAGTCAAAGGCTTTGGGATTTAGAAAAAAATGCTATCAATCAGAACCTCTCATGGCATAATGAATTGGATCAAATGATTTGTAGTTACGCTTCCCAAAAGGACATGCCTGCTTTACAAGTCTATCAAACTCTTTTGTTAATCGCTCGCGAAAATGTGGATTTAGAACAAAGAGGATTACTAGGATAAATCAAGCAAAGGGGGCTACCTTAAGCTGCAACTGACGGGTAGCCTACCTACTGCTTGACGATCAACTATAATTAATTAAACTAAATAGAAACAATCAAAATAGTCAATCTTATGGCAAATATACCCTCATATGAGGACATGCAAAATTTAATGAAAGAGTTCGAGAAAGTTATTTCAGAAAAAATCGAACAATTAAGAAAAGAAGAATACAGTGAATTAGACATTTATACCAATAAAAGAATTCAGGATGAAATGAGAGGATATATCAGTAATGATACTCTTACTCGTCTTAGAGAAAGCGGAGAACTACCTGCGAAAAAGACACAAGGTAAATGGTACTATAAAGGTGAAGATGTGAGGAGGGTTTTTACTCAATCTAGAAATCATTCTAATCCTGAATAATTATTCAGTCCAGTCAAGTGTAAAAGCTCCCATCTACTATTTAGAGTAAGATGGGAGTTTTTTTAGAATACTAATCCACAAATAGATTTTCAAACTTAGTGATTTCCTGCTCTATAGTATCATTAGCTAAAGAAGCATAAATCTCCGTAATCGCTTCAGTTGAATGTCCCGTCATTTCTTTGAGTTTGGAACGATCTGTACCTGCATTATATACCAATGTGGCGAATGTTCTACGCCCAACATGACTTGTTAAATCCTTTTCAATCCCTACGTACTCAGCTATCATTCGTAAGTATGTATTGTAGTTTTTATTGGTAATTACAGGAATGAGTACGCCCTTAGTAAGGCATACAGGATCATCCTTATATTTCTCAATAATTTGTAGCGCTTGTGTTACTAAGGGTACCTTAGCTGTTGTAAGGGATTTAACTCTATCCTTAATGATCCAGGTACGGCCATTCTTAGTAGAAAAGTATTCTCTTCTTAGGGTAGTGATATCAATAAAGGCTAATCCAGTCAGGCACTGAAAAACAAAACAATCTCGGATTCTATCCATACTCCTCTTACTAGAGAGATCAACATCCATTATTTTTTTTAGTTCCTCAAGTGTAAGAGAAATTCGTTTTGGTTTTTCATCCTTTGGTACTTTAAATTTAGCAACCAAAGGATTTCGTGATATTTCTCCTCGTTCAATTGCTCTATTAATAGCATCTCGAAAATATCTGATTTCACGAATTGCGGTATAATGTTTTTTAGGTAATCTGGTTGTGCCATCAAACCTCACAGTAGTTTTAGTGGTACACCATTCCAAATATTTAATATCAAACCCCTTATATGCATCTTTAAGGAGATCGATTAAATAAATGTCTTCTTTTTGATATTCATCTCGTAGGAATAGACGAAGGTTGGTGCAAGCTCCACTCATTTTTGATTTAGTACTGCTACGAAGGGAACTTCGATTAGCAGATCTATCCATAACCTGAGTAAATGTGATGCCTTTATCCTCTTCTCCCTTAGCTCTTGCTTTCAATCTTCTTAAAAGGACTTCTTCACCAGATGCTATAAACTCATTATAAGCAGCCAATATTCTTCCCCGCATTTGATTAAGGAATTTATTTTGCTCCTTAATAAACACACTCGTGCCTTTTATAAAAATTTGATCCCCGTTTTTTTCAAGTTTGATAGTTGGAGGTAACCATCTATCAAGAAAGGTTTTTTCTCCAGTTTGAAAATCTGTTCTGTCACCTTTATATGAGATACGACAAAACACTGGGACACCTCCTTTTTTATCAACTTTATCTTTCCTAGGAAAAAAATGAATCGATACACTCATGATCAGTTGTTTGAAGTTGGGTTACCAAAATTGATCACTTAGATTTAGTAACCTTTACCAAAAATAAACTTGAGCTACCTTAAAGTTACCAATAACCACAATTAGAAATAGGTAACCTAACCCACATCTACAATCTCAAAATAGACTAAAACTACTCCAGGTTACCAACAACCACAATTAGAAATAGGTAACCTAAACCTCTATCTACAACCTCAAAATAGGCTAAAACTACTCAAGGTTACCAATAATCTCAATCAGAAATAGGTAACCTAACCCTCTATCCACAACCTCAAAATAAGCTAACGCTACTCAAGGTTACCAATAATCTCAATCAGAAATAGGTAACCTAACCCTCTATCCACAACCTCAAAATAAGCTAACACTACTCAAGGTTACCAACATAATAGTTGGTTACCATTAGGCGTATTAATAAAAATAGGGGCTAGATATCTATTACCCATCTCACTTTCATTTAAAAAAAACTTTTGATTTTTTAAAAACACTGTGGTTACCAAAGCTCAAAAATAACTCAAGGTAACTAATAAGGTAGATCATATATTGCGTAAAGATGCATATTTTTGCATAGAAAAAAAAGAATAAACTACTGATAATCAGCACATAATTCCACATTGCGGTTAAAAACATAGTAAGACAGTTCGCCCGGTGGGACTCGAACCCACGACCTTCTGATTAAAAGTCAGATGCTCTGCGCAACTGAGCTACGAACGAGTTTGCACGGATGGAAGGAATCGAACCTTTTTCATCATTTTTGGAGTTTTGGAGACTATAGCTTTGCCAGCTTCATTTCTGGTAAGCTACATCCGTGAATCATCAACATTTGGCGGGAATGGCAGGAATC